>NZ_VMMR01000036.1:0-16959 GCF_013277285.1 Streptococcus sp. 339
GACTCAAGGATAAGAACGGGGTGGAGATTTTCGAGGAGGATGTGGTTTCTAGGAATAGTGGAATGCCCAGCGTAGTCAAATTTGGTAAATGGATTTATGAGGAAGATTTTGGATATAAAATAAAAAATATCGGGTTTCACCTTAATTCTAGTTATGATGATGAATGGTTTCAAGCTATGGACTATGAAGATATTCGCAAGAATTATGAAGTCATTGGCAATATCTACGAAAACCCAGAACTTTTGGAGGATAAGGAATGAACCCAGAAATAATTGACAATATAAACAAACCAAGCCACTACCAAGGTGCAAACGGTCTTGAGGCTATCGATGTTGTGCATAACTTCGTTGGGAACCTTTCCGGAGCGTCTGCTTTCTTTTGGGGCAACGCAATCAAGTATATGTTACGGTTTCAAAAGAAAAACGGTCTGGAAGACCTGAAGAAAGCACGCAAGAACCTTGATTGGCTGATTGAGGAGATGGAGCATGAGTGAATACGCATTGTATGAAGGCGACACCTTTATTACCATGGGGACGCTTGCGGAAATCAGCAAAGAAACAGGAATTGCCGAGAGGATGTTGAAGTATTACACTTTTGCATCTACACAAAAACGCCATCCGAATGGTAGGGCAGTCATAAAGATTGAGGTGGATGATGAATGATAAATTAAATCCAAGACAAGCAAGTAGGTTTGCTTTCTTGCTAAAGCAAAAACGTAAGGAAAGGAAGTTGTCACAAGAAAAGTTAGCAGCTAAACTAGGCTATAGTCGCTACCTGATTGCTAAATGGGAGAAGGAGGAAAGTGTACCGAATATTTATAATGTAGAAGATATCTGTACTTACTTTGCTTTTCCTGCTGATATTATTCTCGGGAGTAGGGCATGAAAAAAGCCAGCACAGCTGACTCCTCATGGTATGGTTTCGCATAACTATTATATCATGAGGAGGAGTTCGTGTGCAAATAGAGTTATTGGATATCATCGATGAAAAGAAAACCAGAAAGGAAGCTATCAAAGTCCTAAAAAAATACAGTCGTCTGAGACGGATTGCTGGAGAAGAATACGCCCCCAAAATAACAATATCCTACTCGCTTGAACCAAAATCATCAAGTGGTCAGACAAGTAAGCAGGTAGAAAGCATGGTCTTGCGTAGAGTATCAGCTCAGCAGGATTTAGAACTAATCGCTAAAGCAATCAACAATCTTTCCGATATGGAATATACACGTATCCTAATCGAACGATATTGCAGGAAGAAAAGGAGGGAAGACTACAGCATCTACTCAGAACTAGGCTACTCATCTAGTGAGTATTATCGGATATTAAACAAAGCTCTATTAGAGTTTGCAGAGTCCTATCAAGCAAGCAACCTTTTGGTTTACAAGTGATTTCTGGGAAAATCTTGGGAAAAATCTGGGAAAATCTTGGGAGAATTGGAACGAAAAAAGGTGCTAAAATAGTATTATCCAATGATTGGGTAACGAACAGTCATGAGGACTCCTAAAAATACAGAGGTTTCGGCCTCTTAGACAGTAAGGACAGGTTAGCAGGTTGTTTGGGTCTCCTTGAAACTTTTACCAAGCGTGCGTTTTACTGCTAGACCAGCTGGTTCAATTCCAGCTACTGTCATATTCAATGCCACGACCAGTGGCTTTTTTTGATTATTTGAAAGGTGGTGATACTTGTTTTGAATATTGTAGAACCAATCAGGGATAAAGATGATATACAGGCTATGAAAGATTATCTGAGAGAATGGAATGAGCGTAATTATATTTTATTTCTTTTTGGTATCAATTCAGGTTTGCGAGTTGGTGACATTTTAAAAATTCGAGTAAAGGATGTTCAAGGTTGGTATATCAAACTGAAAGAACAAAAGACTGGGAAGAAGAAAAAGATTAAAATGACTAAAACTCTCAAACGTGAGGTTAGAGAGTATATACAAAATAAACCTCATCATCATTTTTTATTTCAAAGTAGAGTCGGAAAAAATAAACCACTTGATCGTAGGACTGTGGATTGGATTTTAAAAGTTGCTGCATCTGAGTGTGGTATTGAAAATATAGGAACTCATTCAATGAGGAAGACATTTGGATATCATTATTATAAAAAGACAAAAGATATAGCAATGTTGATGAGTTTGTTTAATCATTCATCACCAGCTATTACCTTAAGATATATAGGTATTCGTCAAGATCAACAGGACAAAGCGATGTCAAATTTTGGATTGTAGTTAACCAATTAGACATAACGAGTCAAACGCTAATTCATTTAGTGGATTACTGTATATCCTTATTGTGTCAGGATTTTTGGCGACTGTTTGAATTAGACAGAATATAAGATATGTCTAATTGAACGCTAGAAAATATAGAGTAACAGCAATTTAAAATAAGTATCTTTAAGATAATTATTGACGAAAGATATAATGAACAAAGAATATTAAACAATGATTGAAGTTTCAACTCGAGAAGAACGAAACCAATTTTACAATTCCAGTGAGTGGAGAACGATAAGAAGGCAAGCACTTAAACGAGATCATTACGAATGTGTATGGTGCAGGGATGAAGGCAAGGTCACGACTACTAATTTAGAAGTTGACCATATCAAGGAGCTAGAGTTCTATCCAGAGTTCGCGCTTGATATCGATAACCTACGAACATTGTGCAAGGCATGTCATAATAAAAGGCATGATCGTTTTGATAAGAATGACAGAAATTTCCGAAAAGATGAATGGTGGGGTTAGGTGAACGAATCTTAAACACCCCCCGGTCAAAAAAATCGGAAATTTTCAAAGATGTCGGTAAGCGGTCTGCACTCGACTGTCCAAATTTTTAACAAAAAATTAAAGGGGGTGGGGGGTAATGGAAGAATACTCGGAAAAAAATATAAAAGAATTAGAAAATCAGCTACTTTCTAAAATTGGCTATTTCAGTCCTAGAAAAAAGGATGCGATTCAGTATGAAAAAGTCAATCGCTATCTTTATCTTGTCCGGCTGCTTTATGAGCTGAAAGCTAAACTTCATGAAGACGGACTGGTCATCACTGTTCACAATGGACAACAAAGATTCCAAAAAGCGAATTCTCTCATCAAGGAAATCAACACAACCAGTAATCAGCTTTTGGCTATTGAGCGGTCGTTTGATTTTGATGTTGAAAATTCTCCTGTCGAGAAAGCTACGTCTGGAAGTGATCTGTTATGATTTCTCATCCGCTGGTTGATGACTACATCAAAATGGCTGAGAATGGAGAAGTTGTTGTCAACAAGGAAAGGAAGTTGCTGTTTAAAATCATCAAGGAGAAAATCTATCCTCGTGATGATTTGTATTTTGATAATGACTTGATTGATAAGTTCATTCGGTTTGCGGAAAAGAATTTTTTCCCTCTGGCTAAGTATCAACTTTTCTTGACACCGTTCATTTTTCTTTTTCGGAAGGTAGACGAGGAACCACACTTTGACGAGTATCTATACACACTTGCTCGTGGGGGTGGTAAGAATGGTTTTATGTCAGCAAGGTCATCGTTTTTTATCAGCCCTATCTACCCTATCAGAGATTACGATGTGACTATCACTGCTAACTCTGAGAAACAGGGTAAGGTTTCGTTTGAGGAAGTTTATGAGACTATCCAAAGGCGTGGTCTTGAGGACCATTTCTATCTGACTAAAATGTCTATCACAGGTCGAGCGAACAACTCGGTCTTTTCTTTTCGGACGAATAATCCGAAGACTATGGACTCTGCTCGTGATGGTTGTCTTGAGTTTGATGAGATTCACCAATTTGAAAATGATAAGGCTGTGAAGGTTCAAAGGTCTGGTCTTGGTAAGATTGCTCATGTCAGGACTTTCTACAACGGTACGAATGGGTATGTGCGCGAGGGGTTCTATGACAAGCTGATAGAGAAGTCTATGCAAATCTTGAATGGAGAGGTTGATGATTTCAGACTCTTCCCTTTTATCTGCAAGCTTGATAGTGCGGATGAGGTGGATGACATGAAGAATTGGCCGAAAGCAAATCCGATGTTGGATGAAAGCACGCCTTACGCTAAGAGGTTGCTTGCTAGAACTAAGGCTGACTATGATGACCTTGAGCTGGAGCCGTCTGGTCGTCAGGAGTTCATGACTAAACGGATGAATCTTCCTGAAGCAGACCTTGAGAAAGATGTGACGACTCGTGAAAGATTACTTGCTTGTTTACGTTCGCCTGGTATTGACTTGTTGGGTAAGTCCTGTGTCGCAGGATTTGACTATGCTAGCATTCGAGATTTTGCGAGTGTTGGTTTGTTGTTTAAGAACGGAGATGAGTTTATCTGGAAACAACATTCATTTGCTCGTAAAGCATTTTTGAAAGCTTTTAAACTTAAAGCTCCTATTCAGGAATGGGCAGATAGAGGCTTATTTACAATTGTGGACGGACCTAGTATTGACCCTCGTTTATTGGTCGAAAAATTGAATGAATGGAGTAAGTTTTATCAGATTGAGCTTGTATGTGCAGATGGTTTCAGAATGGACTTGTTAAAACCTCTTTTGGAAGAGGCTGGTTTTGAATATGAGTTCTTGAGAAATCCTGGGGCGATTCAATCCAAGGTTGCGCCAATCATTGAAGACGGATTTGCTAATGAACGATTTATCTTTGAGAATGATAATTCTATGATTTGGTATACGGATAATACCTACGTCAAAGAGGACAAGGATGGCAATAAGCGTTTCTTGAAGAAAGAGCCCGTCAGAAGAAAGACGGATGGTTTCCATGCCTTGATTGCTGCTCTATACAAACGTGAGCTTGTACATGAGTCGAACGTTGGGGAATTCCTCGATATGTTAGAGGATTGGGAGTTTTAATCTAAGAATAAATTTTGGGTGGTAGGTTGGTAATTGGATAGGAAGGAGGGGAAGCATGGGGTTCTTAAATTTATTTAAGCGTGATGCGCCTGATGTTGGTTTTGATTTTGAAGAGTTGGAACGAATGTTGGGGTGTTTGCAGTTAAAGAGTTTAGCGATTGATAAGTCGGCGGAGTTTGTGGCTCGTATCTTTGCTAAGTCGGAATTTCGGTATATGGTGGAGAATCATCATGTGACGTCAGACTGGGATTATATTTTAAATGTGCGTCCCAATAAGAATGAGTCGGCCTCGGAGTTCTGGCAGAAGGTCATTTATCGCTTATTGACGAAAAACGAAGTACTCATTGTTTTGTCTGATGATAAGCAGTTACTGGTAGCTGATGCTTTTACTCGTAGGTGTTATGCTCTGTATGATGACACCTTTGAGATGGTGTCTGTCGGGGATTATACATTTCAGAGGAAGTTTGCTATGAGTGATGTCATCTTTCTTCAGTATAATAACAATCGCTTGCAAGAATATGTATCTGACTTGTTTTCTGATTATGAAAAACTACATACTCGTCTGGTGGAAGCCTTAGCTAGAAATAATCAGATCCGTGGGGTTCTGGCTACAAAAGCGAATGGAACTTTTGATGAGGATAAGAGAAAGAAACTGCAGAGATATGCGGACAATCTTTTTAAGTCCTTTACGTCTAAGACGGTTGCCATTGTACCGACAATGGATGGTGTGGAGTATTCGGAGTTGACCAATACGGTAGGAACTACAAATCTATCAGTTGAAGAGTTGAAGAAACTGAGACGTCAATTTGATGACGAGGTTGCGGATATATTAGGTTTGCCGACGGCTTTGATGCATGGAGATATGGCTGATTTGTCTAATAGCCAGAAGATGTTTAACAGTTATTGTTATGAATCGCTGGTTAAAAAAGTGGGTGACGCTCTAAACCATGCTATCGTGAGCTCGGTTGGATACGCTAATCAGAAAAAATTTGTGATTTTTGGTGAGGGGGGACTGGATAAGTTTGCTCTGGCTGAGAACATAGATAAACTCATCTCATCTGGGGCTATGACTCGAAATGAGGTGAGATTGGAACTTGGTCTTGAGGCTGTTCCTGGTGGGGATTCTTTCCTTATCACTAAGAACTATCAGGGTGAAAACGAAATAGAGAAAGGAGGAAATGAGGATGACAATCATTCAGATTAAGGGAGCGATTGTATCCAATGATGACCGCTGGTTTTATGATTGGATAGACATGGATGCAACTGCTCCTAAGGATATTGTATTGCCGACGACGGGAGAAGATGTGGAGGTGCACATCAATTCTGGTGGTGGTGATGTGTATGCTGGTAGTGAAATCTATACAGCATTGCGTGCTTATCAGGGGCATGTGACGGTGAAAATCGTGGGGATTGCTGCTAGTGCTGCGAGTGTTATCGCTATGGCTGGTGATCAGGTGGAAATTAGTCCTACAGCGCAAATCATGATCCATAATGTATCTGCTGGTGTACGTGGTGACCATAAGGCGCTCTTGCATGAGGCTGGTGTGTTAGAAGGGTTTAATAAGTCCATCGCATATGCCTATATTGATAAGACTGGTAAGGCATTAGATGATTTACTGGATCTAATGGAGGGTGAAACGTGGTTTGATGCTCGTTCTGCTGTTAATCATGGCTTCGCAGATAAGGTCATGTTTGAAAGTCAGGAAGCTCCTGTCTTGGTAGCTAGTCAGACACCTGTGATTCCTCGTGATTTTATCGAAAAAATCCGATCTGCGATGGCCCCAGATGTGGAGTTATTGGCGGACTTGGTTCGTGATAGGTTGAATAACAGTTTACCTATCCCAGAAGATAAGAAAAAAGAAGACAAGACGGCTGAACCTGTGGGGTTGGGTCGTTTCCCATTTTAAGAAAGGAAATAAAAAACAATGATGAAACTTGGTAATGAATTTACAACTGCTCGTCAGAACTTTATGAATGCAGTAGAAACTGGTGCTCCTATGGAAGAGCAAAATAAGCTCTATAACGAGATGATTGAGGCATTGACAGATAAGTTGCAAGATGATGCTCGAGAAGCTGCTCGTAAAGAAATCGCAACTATGAATCCATACGATGCACAGTTGACTGCTGAAGCTCGCGAATTTTTCAACAACATTGAGAAACTTCCTCCCAAAGGAATTGAGAAATTGTTCCCTCAGGAAATAATTGACCGGATTTTTGAGGATATGGTGGCAGCCCGTCCACTTCTTCAACACATCGGCTTGCGTAATGCTGGTATTCGTTTGAAATTCCTCAAGTCTAGTCGTATAGGTCAAGCGGTTTGGGGTAAAATCAATGCTGAAATTCAAGGACAATTGAAACAAGAATTTGCTGAAGAAGAAGCGATTCAGTCTAAATTGACTGCTTTTGTTGTAATCCCTAAAGACTCTGAAAAGTTTGGTCCTGCTTGGCTACAGTCTTACGTATCCATTCAAATTACAGAGGCCTTTGCAGCTGCTCTTGAAGCTGGTTATTTAAATGGTGATGGGGACAACAAGCCTATCGGGTTGTCTCGTACTCTTACAGGGACTGCAGAAAGTGAAAAAGTAACTTATGCTGAGAAACAAGCTCAGAAAAAACCATTGACTTTCGCAGACTCTGCTACCGTGGTAAAAGAGTTGACGGAGGTTTATAAATACCATTCTACAAAAGCTGACAATACCACTCCTGTTGCAGTAGAAGGTAATTTGGTTATGGTAGTGAACCCTGTAGATGCCTGGGATGTGAAGAAGCAATATACGTCTCTCAATGCTCAGGGTGTATATGTAACAGCTATGCCTTATAACCTCATCTTGGTTGAGTCGGTTGCTCAAGCGTCTGGTAAGGTGACTACATTTGTCAAAGGTCGCTACGATGCCTTTGTAGGTGGGGGGATTGAATTTGGACGATTTACCGAAACCTATGCTTTAGAAGACTTGAATCTCTACACTGCTAAGCAATTTGCTTATGGTAAAGCGCATGATGAAAAGACTGCTGCTGTGTGGACACTGAATATTGGAAAATAAAAGGTGACTAAGGATGGAGATTGAAGCTAAACTTCATTCCCTCCTTGATCCTTTTAAGGAGCGGATGAGAATTTTTCATAGCGGAGAAGATGCGAATCTCTCACGGATGTTAGAAAGTTCTCAAATGGTTATTACCCGCTTGGTAGGAAGTGGGAATATACACGATCATCAAATAAGGGAACTTATCTTAGAACGTGCTCGCTATGTCTATAATGACCAAGTTGAATTTTTTTACGAAAATTTCAAAGCGGATATTTTAGCATTATCGTTAGATAAGATAGAAATGGAGGATAGTGATGATTAAGGTATTAAAAGAGTTTTATGACCTCAAGGAGGGAGTCCTTAGGCAAGTCGGAGAAAGGTTTGAAGCGACAGAAGAACGATTTGCTGAGCTAAAGGAACATTTACCTGACTATGTCGAGTTGGAAAAGTCGTCCAGAAGTCGTAGCTCTAAGGAAGTAGTGAGCGTAAATGAAGAGGAGTGAGGGACCAAGCTATCGTTACAAAAAGCCTGAGTCTCAAAATGGAGACCTGAGAACTCCCCTGACTTTCTATACCTCTAAAATAAAAAAAGGGGTTGATGGTCGTGATGTGAGTTACGAGAAGGCTTTTTATACGATGGGGCAAACTTATTCTCCAAGTATGAAAGACGTTGAGATTGCAACTGGAAAAGCGATGAAAGCTAAGATGACTTTGAAGATTCGTGACCCTCTGACAGATTATCAGCCTGAAAATCGGCATTTTGTCGAAGTGGGGGATATCCGTCTAGTTGGTAAGAAATGGCAAATCATTGATGTCCGTCCTGATTTTGCTAATCGGGATTTTTTGATTGTCCTTATCGGAGGTGGTCGTGATGTCTAGTGGAGCTAATCTAAAAGGATTTGATGATATTTTGAGGAATATTGAGGCTCGACTAGGAGAGCCGATAGTTCGTAGAAAGGTCAACAGAGCCTTGAAGGAGACGGTTGAGGAGTTTGAGCCAACTTTCAAACGGGCTATGGCGGTGTACGCTGACACTGGGAAGACGGTTGGTGCGGTCGTTCATGGGAATGTGACTGGTACATCCAGCGGAGTTCCAATGGTTAAATTAGGTTTTAAAAGTCCTCGTTGGACTATTATTCACTTAAATGAATTTGGCTATGCAAAGAATGGGCATCCTCGTGGTTTCGGAGTCATGCGCCGCTTTTTTGAAGCGAGTAAGCCGGTCTTTAAGTCTAAAGTCGGCATGAAGTTAAAACAGGAGTTTTTGTAATGATTAAAGACAAATTAACTGAACTCTACGATGCTTTGGAAGAGGATGAGTCTTTATCTGGTATTAGTATCAAGTCTTTTGAGCGTCCTGAGAGCTTGGGAGATGGCGAGACCAGTATTGTCATTATCCCTGTAGGGCCTCCAATGCAGACGGCTCACGGTAGTAATACTAGTTTGGCTAAGACTTTTCTCTATCAAATCAATGTAGAGTCTACTAATCGAGTGGAGTGTAAAGAACTCCAAGGAAGAATTGAAAAAATAATGGAAGAACAGGGATTTTATCAGACTGAAGGTGGTTTGGAACAATGGATTCCTGATATTAAGCGCTATGTAGACGTTCGGACTTATCGTGGTATGAGCGCTCTATATGAGAAATACTAGAAAGAAGGAAAAAGAAATGACAGTAAAAGGAACTGCACTTATCGGACTTAAATCAGTCACCATTCGTGTGCATGATGGACAGACTCCAACGGTTGGACAGAACCTCTTCACGCTAGAAGGTAAAGATAATGAAGGGGCTACACAGACCGCTAGAGTAACTGGATTATCTAGTGACCCTGTAAAGACTTATGGTAGTAATGTGGCTTATCACGTCTCCAATCGAGGAGTCGGTGATGTTAAGGTAGAGATGGGCTTGCTTGATGTCCCATTAGCTTTATATACGAATGCTTTGGGGTATGGCGATGATGATGGTATCTATTACTTCGGTGCAGACACAGTTGCCAAGAATGTTTCCATTCTCATTGAAAGTAATACTGCTGATGGGGAACCTGTTTACTATGGTTTTTATAAAGGTCAGCTTTCTATGGATGCTATTGATTTTGAAACGCTCAAGGATAAGGCGAATGAGTTAGCTACTACTAGTGTGAATTTCACTGCGACAGCTAGTTCAGACGTTGCAACTAAGGGGCGTTATGGTGCTATTGTTTATGGTTCAGATGCTGAAAAGTTGAAGAAATTGAAAGGTCAACTAAACATAACCGCTGCGGGGTAGAAGGAGGGCGAAAGCTCTCTTTTACTTTTTTAGAAAGGAAAGTATATGGCTAAGGTTCAATTTACAATTAAAAATGACAAGGGAGAAGATGTCCTAAAAAAGAGCAAAGAAATCACAACTCGTGATTATCGTGACTATTTGGTCATGAACGAATCCTTGACAAGTGATTTATCTGAGGCAGAGAAGCTTGATAAGCAGTTGGGATTTATTGCTAGTTTGTTTGATGATGTGACAGTAGAACAATTACTAGAATACACAGATTTTGCGAAAGTGATTTCTATTTTTACAGCAATTTATGCTCATCTGGTAGGTGATGTAGACCCAAAGGAAAAGAGCTAGCACCTGGGCAAGCGATCAAACGTTTTTATGGTTTTGTCAAGCAAGTTACAGAGGGTCCTTATGGAATGAGCATTCGCGATGTGATGGATACGAGTTGGGAGGACTTGATGGGGGTCTTGGGAAGTCTGGAAACGAGTGAACAAGAAGAAGTGCTTGACTTGGCAGATTTTTTAGAAAGTCTCTAGGTCAAGACTTTACAAATCAAAGGCTTAGGAATATAATAGAGATATGTAAGGGAGGTGGAAGAAATGTCTCGAAAAGAAAAAGCATGTAGAAGATATTGGTTTTGGTTTACCATTTTTATCCTTTATCTTGCTTTTGGCTTGTATTGTATTTGTACAAATTTTGTAGATATCTTTGGTATGCTCTTGCTATCACCCTTTATCTTTGCTTCCCTGCCACTCTATGCTTATCTATTTCTTGGTATGTTTATCTGGGCTTTTATGAACATGGCAATGGATGATTTTTATAAAGAATGATGAAAAGTCCGTAAGGGCTTTTTTCTTTGCTCTGAGGAGTTAGGAAGGAGAACAAGATGGCAAGCGGTACGCCGTTAGGTCAGATGTATATCGAGCTAGGGTTGGACGTGTCAAAGTTCAGTCCTACTCTAACTGGTGCAAAAAACGCTGTAAAGTACTTTCAAAATAATGTTCGTTCTTTGGACAGTACTTTAAAAGGCAATGAAAAAAATGCTAGCTTACTTCAAGCAAAATACAAGACTTTAGGACAAGCCATTGATTCACAACGTAAAGTTTTGGATGAGATGAAGAAAAGTTTTGATAAACTTGAACCGGGGACAGCTAAATTTGACAAGGCTGCTGCTGATATTCAGCGTGAGAATGCTAAGTTGGCAGTAATGGAAGGTCAGCTACGCGGTGTTGAAAAAGCTTTGCAAGATGTGGGGCGTGAAAATAGTTGGTCTGGTAAGATGGATACCTTGAGTGAAAATTTTGCAAAAGGTGGAGAAAAATTGCGGGCTATGGGCGATGCAATGAAGCCTGTGTCTGCTGCTTTATTAGCTGGTTTTACGCTTTCTACTAAGAAAGCTATTGACTTTGAAAGTCAGATGAATACAACTAAATCTCTGTTAGCAGATACTATTCCAACAGCGGATGAACTGAACAGTACCACACAAAAGCTGGGTGAAAGTTCAAAAAATTGGGCGAAGCAGTATGGGATTTCTACTGCATCTATCAATGAAGGGATGCAAGAAATTATCAAGAAAGGTTTTGATGCCAATCAGACAATCGAAGCCATGCCTGCTATCCTAGACGCTGCAAAGGCGTCTGGTGAGGACTTCAATACGGTTATGAACGCCACTACGAATATTTTGCAACAATTTGGGCTATCTACTCAGGATACAGAGCGAGTAACCAATAGCTTAACCTTTGTCGCCAATAAAACGGCTGCTGGTTTTGCTGATATGGGGGCTGCAATGGAGTATGTTGGTCCCGTTGCTAAAAACGTTGGTATGAACTTGGAAGAGACTGCCGCTGCTGTTGGTCTTTTGTCCAACAATGGTATTGCTGGTGAAAAGGCTGGTACGGCTCTGCGTGGAGCTTTAACAAGGCTACTGAAACCATCAGAGCAAAATGCAAATGCAATGGAGAAGCTTGGTTTTTCTGCAGAAGAATTTCGTAGCGGCGCGATTAAGCTACCTGATATTTTGGATCGTATCAAAAAGAATACGGAAGGGATGACAGATGCTCAGAAATCGGCCTTGATTGCTACAGCCTTTGGTACAGAAGCTCAGACAGCGATGAATATCTTGGTTGACCAAGGTGGAGATGCGTTGCGTAATCTTGCTAACGAAACCAAGGGGGCGACAACTTATACCAAGGATTTAGCAAATGAATTATCTAAGTCTTCTAAAAATGGTGTGGAACGTTTTAAATCTAGTTTAGAAGTTTTACAGATTAACATTGGTCAGAAATTATTACCATTACTAACTCCTGTGATTGATAAGGTGAACCAATTTATCGACTGGCTAAGTAAGGCTCCTCCAGCCGTACAGAGCTTGGCGGTTGGTATTGGTGGTTTTTTGGCTCTGGGCTACCCTTTCTTGAACTTTCTAGGCAATGGGGCGACGGCTCTTAGTATTTTGATAAAACATGCCGGTAAATTAGAAGGACTATTAAAGGGCGGTCTCGGTCTTGCTAAATTGACAGAGCGTGCTGGTAAATTAAAAGGACTTTTACAAGGTGGTCTCGGTCTTGCTAAGGTAGGAAGCGAAGCCACTGTTTTAGCGGAAGGAGCTGGCGCTGCTGCATCTAGTTCTAGTCTCTTGTCTGGAGCCATTGGGGCTTTGACAAATCCTATTGGTTTGCTGGTGGGTGGTGCTGCTTTACTAGCTGGAGGATTGGTCTATCTAGGACATAAGAAAGACGAGGCTCGCATTAAGGCGGAGGAATTTGGGTCTCAGTTGAGTGATACTGCAAGGAAAGAGTTAAGAGATTTCCAAAGTAAGGTAGATGATACCAGTACAGCAGTAGCCAACTTTGGAACCCACGCTGGCGATGCTGAAAAAGTTTCTGAAGCTTTTCGAAAACTTCATGAAGAGGTAGCAGCAGGTGCTGAAAAAGCTAATCAACGTATGGAAGAATTAGCTAAAAAGTTGGGGTTTAGCGATGAAGAAATCGCTAAAATGAAAGTAAAAAATGACCAAGTTGTTTCAAATACCGATGCAATGGCTAATCAGGTCAGTGAAATCTACAAACGTCATAATGGAGACGCTAGCAAGTTTTCTCAAGAAGAAAAAGAAATCGTCTTAAACAACCAAAGAGAGATGATCAAAGCTAGAATCGAAATGATGGAATTATCTGGCGAACAACAAAAGGCTGCGCTTCAGGCTCTGAATGGAGAGATTGGTAGTTTAAATGAAACGCAATTAAAGCACACAAGAGATGTTTTGAAGAAGGCTCTGGATGAAGAAAATCAGTTATACAAAACCTCAAAAGATGGATTGAAACAACTCTTAGATGCCAAACGTATCGATCAAGAAACTTACAATAAAAAAATTCAAGAACTTGAAACAAACCACCAGCAAACCATGGAAGCCTTAGGTACTAAGTATTACCAGGTTATGCAAAACCTTGACGCTAAGGTAAAAGCTCGAACTGGACAAAGCTGGAACTACTGGGAAGAAGCTAAAAAGGTTCTGGAAGAATATGGTTTGTCTTATGAAGTAATCGGTCAAAAGGCAGCAGAAGCTTCTCAAAAAATGGGTGATTCCCATAGCATTCTTGCTAAGTATACTAGTGATATGAGCAAGGAAACGAGAGAAGCGAATGATGCTTGGTCTTTGCTCGTCGGAAACATTGATGAAAACAACAATTTTGTCATTAAATCAAACGTAAAAGAAGTGATTGGGGAAGCGACTAAATCTGCTGAGGGTTGGGAGCAATTGCAATTTATTGTTAAAAATGCGAATATCAACTCAAATGCTCGGGTAACGATTGCTGAAGCTCTCGTTGAGTCTGGTAAGTGGTCAACCATGACACTGGAAGAAAAACAGTTGATTGTCCAAAATCAAGCAGGACTGCAAGCTATCTTTGATAGTGAAAACCATCTTAGAATCTGGAACAGTATGCCTGCTGAAGTCAAGCAACTGCTTTTGGAAAATACAGATGTGATGAATAAGGCTGAGGAAGCTTCCAAAGCGCTCTATAACTATGATGCCTTGACTCCTAAGCAGAAAGAGTTGCTGGCTACGGATGAGAATTTCAGAAAGGCTGTTGCTCGTTCGACTGACACGCTAACAACTTGGAATGCAACTACTCCATTTACAAAAGATTTGAAACTAGATCCTACAAATGTTTTGAACAACGGGCAATTGTCAATCGATAAAATCATGGCTTGGAATCTATCTAATCCAGAGAATAAGTCATTAAATGCTATTGACAATACTAGTGAAGCAGTTGCTAGTGCAAAAGCGAGTGTGAACTCTCCGAAACAGGAAAAACCAATTGATTTACTTGCGAAAGATCAGACTGCAGGCGTTAGAAATGAGACGAGTGCGGCTATTAATGCGATTAAGCAACATAATCCAGTAGATATCCTTGCTAAAAATAGCACTTCCAGTACTGTCAGCGAGGTCAAAAGCGTCGTTAATAGCATTCAAGACAAAACGGTTACAATCAGCGCTCAAGATAATGCGTCTGGCGTGCTTGCAGGCATTAGGACTTGGATTACTAGGGTAACTGGTGATTTCTTTACCAATGTTTTTGCTAGTCGGCATGCCCACGGTACCAACTATCACCCTGGTGGTCTTGCTATGGTCAATGACCAACGCAATAGTACCTACAAGGAATTGGTTACTCTTCCAGATGGTAGGAGCTTCATTCCTGAGGGGAGGGATGTTCTTCTTCCTCTTCCTAAAGGGGCTAAAGTTTTGCGGGCGGATAAGACCAAACGCTTGATGCGTGAGATGGGGGTCCCTAAATATGCTGCAGGAGTTGGCATTCCGAGTGATGCTAAATTCCTTCGTGAGATGGAAGAAGCACAAGCTAAAATAGTGGTGCAAACAAAAGGAGATACAAATAGTAAAGACAGCGATAAAGTCGTGTCTGAGATAGCGATTCTGAGAGCAAGTATGGAGAAGATCCTTACCGCTATCCTTGAAAAGCCGTCAGATACTTACCTGGACGCTGATAAAATTTCAATGAGCGTCTACCAACGTCAAGGTGCGATTTACGCTAGGGAGGGAATGTAATGTTTTATATGATTATCAATGGTTTCAATACATCAACTATCCCTCACTGCGTGGTGACGGATTTTGGTCAGGTGGAGGCAGCTAAACCTAGGGTGGTTGAAGATGCTAACCTCTACGGAGCCAACGGAAGTTATCGAGTGCTGGATGGTGGCTATGAGAGTTATGAACGGACTTTTTCGTTCTATATTCCTAAGTTACTGGATGTTTCGACTATCGTGGAGAAATTTCAGCCTAAGGACAATGTGCTGGAGTTTAGCTACCAGTTGGGTTCTGTCTTTTATGCGGATTTTATTGGTGCAACCTATAGCCCTCATGGGATGCATGCCTGGAAGCTAGAGCTTAAGCTGAGTATGCAACCGTTCCGCTATCAGAAAAATCTTGCTCCTCTTATCTTTACCGCAAGCGGTAATGTCAACAATCCAGGCTCTGTCTATAGCGAGCCTGTGATTGAGATTGAGGGAGACGGCGATATTTCTTTGACTATCGGACGGACAACCATGCACTTGACCATTAGACGAAAAGTGACCATTGATTGTAGGCATAAGAAACAGAATATTTACAATGCAGATGGCGCGGTTCAAAATACGCTACGAAAACGTGGAGGCTTCTTTGAGTTGGCAGTCGGTAGTAACGGTCTGGTCTTTACTGGTGCGGTTCGTAAGGTCACAGTTCGGCCGAATTGGAGGTATATTTTATGATTTATCTTACAGAGGGAAATAGGCCTTTAAACGAGGCCTACAATGATGAAATTGTCCATTTGGGGAACAATACCTATCAACTGACCTTTCGTTTTCCTACATCGGATCCCAAGTGGGAATTGCTGAAAGAGGAAACTTTTCTGACTGCAGATGACCTGCATGGTGAGCAGGATTTTTATATTTTTGAGGTTGAAAAGCAACAAGGATATATTCAAGTCTATGCCAATCAGGTTATCAGTTTGTTAAATAATTACATCGTTAGCTCTATCGAGGTTGACCGTGTCAGTGGGACAAGGGTGTTGAGTGCTTTTGCTGGTAGTATTACCAGAGCCAATCCTTTTTCTTTCTTCTCTGATATTGATGATAGGCATACGCTCAATATCAAGGACAAGAATGCCATGGAGGTCTTGGCCAAAGACAAGCATTCTATCCTAGGTCAGTGGGGCGGAGATATGGTGCGAAACGGTTACAACTTACGCTTGTTAAAAAATGGCGGTTCTGAAAATGAATCGCTTTTTATGTACAAGAAAAACCTGTCTAGCTACCAGCATAAGACCTCTACCAAATCGCTGAAAACTCGGATAACCTTTAAAACGACTGTTAAGGGCGAGGGAGAAAATGCGGTTGACCATGATTATATGGTGGTGATTGACAGCCCCTTACTTGGGAACTACAGCCAAATCTATGAAGATGTCGTGGAGGTCAATGACCAAGACGTGACAGATGAGGCTAGCTTGATTGCATATGGTAAGCAGTATTTTCGGACAAGTATGTGCGACATGCTAGAAGATAACCTTGAAATCTCGGTTGTCGGTCAGAGTGATGTTGCGGTGCAGATGTTTGATGTGGTCAGTATCTACCATGAGTGGTACGGTCTTGATGTTCGTAAGAAAATCACCAAATACACCTATTCGCCAATGGCAAAACGCCTAAAATCAATAGGTTTTGGGACCTTCCAGTCCAGTCTTGCAAATGCGATCGGTGGGATTGTAAATGATGCCGTTTTGAATGAAAGCCGAAATCTGCATCAGATTTTTGAAGAACGTTTGAAAAAGGAAATCGCCAACGCTGACCGTGCCTTTGACGCTGAATTTA
>NZ_VMMR01000037.1:0-2428 GCF_013277285.1 Streptococcus sp. 339
AGTGGAGAATCTTTTCCTTCAACTCCTTGTTCAATCTTGATTTCTTGACCGAGCGCTTGCGATTATTTTCATAAGACTGTTGAGCATAGTCGGCAGAATAAACCTCTTTAAAGCGTCCTTTTCCAAGACATTGTCAGACTGTCCCACGCTTGTTTCAGTATGGATAGTTTGAGGAGCTTTTCCAAGTAAAGAGGCGATTTCTCTATTTGATTTCCCTTCCTTTTTCCATCGTTCGATTAAGCGACGGCTATCGATTATCAAATGTTTGGCTTTTGTAGTATAATGGTTTTGCATCTCTGTGCCTTTCTTGTATTTGTGATTGAACAACAAGTATAACACAGAGGTGTTTTCTTATGCCTAGAAGAGCTTTCATTTGACAAGAGGAACCCTTGAAGCAGTTTTGTCAGCTAAACCAAGGCTAATCTTAGCCTTGGCTTGTCAGTCTAACAGCATCAAGCCTCTTATCAAATGAAATCGCGGGCTAGCTATCAGCTAGTTGAACCATCTAATTTTTAGGAGGGCTGGGTGGCTAACTTCATTATAGAACTTTCAATTATCACATTCGAATTACATTTTATTTTGGAAAACGTTTCCTTTGTTTTCAAATTGTTAAAAAAGTGGTATAATATAGGATAGCTTACTATTATCTGAATCAGCTGATTTGGAGAGAAAGGATTCATTTTGAAATCAATAGGCTTTATTGAAAAGCTGATAGGGTTGTCTAGTAAAGAGCTGATTTTATTGGGAATTATCCTGAGTATCTTTTTGCCCTTTTATCTTTTTGTAGTTGTATTCTGTTTATATATTATCAGTTTGATTTTTACAGGAGACATGAAAAGTATTCTTCAGAAAATGGGGGAGCATCCGATGCTGCTTCTTTTTCTTGGCTATAGTACTGTTATATCCATTCTTGCACAAAATTGGATGGGTCTTGTGGCTTCAGTAGGAATGTTTTTGTTTGCTATTTTATTTTTGCAATATCAGTCGATTTTATCACATAAATTCTTTCGATTAATTTTGCAGCTCGTCTTGTTTGGTAGCGTCTTGTCAGCTGCTTTTGCGAGTTTAGAACATTTCCAAATTGTGAAGAAATTCAACTATGCTTTTCTTTCACCCAATATGCAGGTGTGGCATCAGAATCGTGCAGAAGTGACCTTCTTTAATCCTAATTATTATGGAATTATTTGTTGTTTCTGTATCATGATTGCTTTCTATCTATTTACAACGACCAAGTTGAATTGGTTGAAAGTATTCTGTGTGATTGCAGGCTTTGTTAATCTCTTTGGATTGAACTTTACGCAAAATCGAACTGCCTTTCCTGCTATTATCGCTGGAGCAATCATCTATCTCTTTACGACTATTAAAAACTGGAAGGCCTTTTGGCTTAGTATTGGGGTATTTGCGATTGGCTTGAGCTTCCTCTTTTCCAGTGATTTGGGAGTTCGGATGGGGACTTTAGATTCTTCTATGGAAGAACGAATTTCTATTTGGGATGCTGGGATGGCCTTGTTTAAGCAAAATCCTTTTTGGGGTGAGGGGCCATTGACCTACATGCACTCGTATCCTCGGATACATGCTCCTTATCATGAACATGCTCATAGCCTTTATATTGATACGATTCTGAGTTACGGAATTGTGGGGACTATTTTATTAGTTTTGTCTTCTGTTGCTCCTGTTCGCTTGATGATGGATATGAGTCAGGAGTCGGGGAAACGTCCGATTATCGGCCTTTATCTATCTTTCCTTACAGTGGTTGCTGTGCACGGAATTTTTGACTTGGCCCTCTTCTGGATTCAGTCAGGCTTTATTTTCTTGCTAGTTATGTGCAGTATTCCATTGGAGCATCGAACTTTGGTATCGGACATGACGGATTAAGTTTTATAAGATTAAAATTCTTCTACCTTGGGTAGGAGATTTTTTTATACGATGGGCATGTCGTGCATCTGAGGTGTAAGTCCTCTGTAGAGATTCACTATCGGTGAATATAGTGAAATGAGATAAGAACAGGATGAATCAATCAGGACAGTCAAATAGATTTCTAACAATGTTTTAGAAGTAGAGGTGTACTATTCTAGTTTCAATCTATTATACAATAGCGCTCCCTCGTCCTTATGCAGGGACTCCTAGAGGGGAGAAAGTCTATGAAAAGATTAGCGGACGTCGTTTTGAGCGAACTTCAATTGTTGCAGGACAAGTAGACAGAGAGTTTATAGCTCCCATGATTTACAAGAACAGCATGACAAGCGATTTCTTTGTGGAGTGGTTCAAAACGCAACTCCTACCTGCTTTGAAAGACACCTCATGTTATTGTCATGGACAATGCTAGTTTTGATCCCAAGAACATTTTGGATGAACTCTGCATCCAAGATAAACACTTTTTCTTACCTCTACCACCTTATTCACCAGATTTGAATCCTATTGAGCAAGC
>NZ_VMMR01000038.1:0-11205 GCF_013277285.1 Streptococcus sp. 339
TTTTCATTGAGTATAATTCAATTACCATTATTTTCTCCGATTTCTTGATAGTTTATAAAAAACCTAGGCTGTCACTCCTAAACAGTATGACAACCTAGTTTCAACAATTTACATTTTATAGGAGCGCATTATTTTGCTTTTGCTGCGTACTCTTCGTTACGTTTGATCATTTGTTTTCTGTACCAAGCAAAGATACCGATATAGAATACAAGGAAGACTACTGCACCAAGAATTGCTTTGATATCACCAGTTGTAGTGTTACCAATTGTCCAACCAAGAAGTTTTTCGATTGGTCCTTCAAGAGTTGAGTGAGTGATCAATTGAGTTTGGCTCACACCTGCTGGGAAGGCACCTACACCTTTAGCAAGTTCTGTTGCAAATGGTGCAATAAGTGTACCTGAAAGAAGGAAGAGTGGCAACAAGAGTGTTCCGAAGATAATCATACGGAGCAATTTACCACGAGTTACAACTAAGAGAGCTGGAGTAACACCCATAGCGATGATACCTGCAAGTGGCAAGATACCATTTCCGACTTTTGAAAGAAGAACAGCTTCAATCAACATGATTGGAGCAAGTACGTTGGCACAAGCCCAGATTTCAGCACGACCAGCGATGAATGGCCAGTCAAGACCGATATTGAATTTACGTCCTTGAAGACGTTTAGTAGCAACGTTTGTAATACCTTGTGATAGTGGTTCTACGGCTGCGATGAACCATGAACCGATAAGTGAGAAGAGTTCCAAAGATACACCGGCAGTCAAACCAAGAGACAACCATCCTTTGATAACAAGACGCCATTTATCTGCATCTGCAACACCTGCAATTGGATGTGGAGTTCCCATAATACCGATAACGATACCAAGGATGAAACCGATGAAGAATTTAGATCCCCAGAAACCGATTTTCTTGTTCAATTTAGCAGCATCAAAGTCATATTTATCAAGGCCTGGGAAGAATTTTTCAAAAATCTTATCCAAAACCATGATAACTGGGTTCATCATGTAGTTCATGTGAGTTGATGTCATTGGTGATGAACTTGGAGCGTTAAGAAGGTCATCAAATGTAGGTTTCATCAAGTCAGAGTTGATAATTTTCAACACACCAACAAGGACGATAGCTGCTGTAGCAATAAAGAGCGAAACCCCTTGACTCACACCATTGTTATCAGCATACCATTTAATCAAGAGACCTGTGATAGACAAGTGCCAGATATCAAAGATATCGACATCAAGTGTATCGGTTTTCTTCATAGCAAGCATCACTACGTTGACAATCAACATGATGAGCAAGAAGTAAAGTGTCCAAGCAGAACCCCAAGTGATTGTTGCAAGTGGTGCCCAACCAACGTCGGTAATACTCAATTGGATACCAGTGTTTTCAACGAATTTTGCAAGTGATGCTGAGAAAGCACCATTTAGCATACCGATGATAGCACCGATACCTGTAAGAGCGATGGCAAGTTTGATACCACCTTCAAGCGCTTTGGAGAATTTCACTCCAAAAAGTAAAGCCAATACTGTCAAAATGATTAACATGATGACAGGTCCACCCATTTCTAAGATGGGATTGAAAACCTTTCCGATTAGGTCAAAGATTGCATCCATAACAGTTCCTCCCTTTTTTATGTTATATGAATGTTAACAAATTAGAATTAGCTTAATCCGTGTTCTTTAATAGCTGCTTCAATATTGTCAAATACTGGAGCGCTCATTGCTGGGATACGGAATAAGATTGGTCCAGCTTCGATAACTGGGATACCTGGTTCAAAACCAAGGTCTGTTGCAGCGATTGGTGTAAAGATATCGTAACCTTTCATAAGGTCTTCGTTTACATCTTTCACCATGACTGCATCACAGTGAACATCATAACCACGGTTTGAAAGTTCTTCTTCTAGAGCACTTTTAATTTGGTGACTTGAGTTAACACCTGCACCGCAGGCAGCAAGAATTTTAATCATTTAGATTTCCTCCGATTTTATTTTTTAATAGACAAGATTAAGCGGTTGCTTCAGCAATGTAAGCATAAAGTTTTTCTGGTTCGGAAATTTTTGATAGGTCTTCAAGATGTCCATTTCCTGTGAAAAAGTCCATCAACTGAGCCAGAATATTTGTTTGACTTGAACTTGAGTTATTGATGATAAAGAAGAGCAAGGATACTTCTACTTCCTTATCAGGAGCTATCATATTGTGAAAAGTTACTGGTTTTTCTAATCGAACAACCACCACTTTCTCAGCTAGATTATGAACAATATCTGTATGAGGAATAGCCACATTCGGCAAATCCTTACCCAAAAATTCCATATCTAAGCCAGTTGGAAATGACTTTTCACGCGTGATCAAGGCTTCACGATAAGTTGGAGTCACGATTTCTCGTTCCTCCAATAAAGTAGCAACCTGATCAAAGAGATGTTCTTGATTATCCGCTTCTAAGCAAAACACAAGGTTTTTACCAAAGAAATGATCTAATCCCATAAGGTTTTCCCTTCTTTCCATTAACTTTATGCTATAAGTATAACACTATATGTAATCGTTGTCAATAGTTTTATGTTGATTTTTGTCTTTTTTTATGCTTTTGTTGTGTTTATAGTTTGTTATATAAAAATAAACAAACAAATATTCCAAGTATTTTTCTGTTCTAATACTCAATGAAAATCAAAGAGCAAACTAGAAAGCTAGGCACAGACTGCTCAAAACACCGTTTTNNACTGACCAAGTCAGTAACCATATCTACGACAAGCCGACGTTGACGTGGTTTGAAGAGATTTTCGAAGAGTATTATTTTCCTTCTTTATCAGGAAATAGATAGCCAATCCCTACACAAGCTAGGACGCCTGCTCCAATCACCAAGCCACTTGAAATTGGCAACAGATCCAAAATTGCATTTGCGATGATAAAGGCAATAATCAAACACATCAGACTAGCCTTGTAGTCTTTTTTCAAAAGATTCTCTAGAGTGAAAAAGAGGAACAGACCCACCGGAATCAAAGACCATAGGCTGACATTCAAACTTGGCCAGCCAACAGAACCAAAATACAATACTGTCACTGCTGCTAATAAAAAGACAATTCCCAATAATTTTTTCATTTGTTTATCTCCAATTTTTTTATGAACTTGAGTTCTCTGATAGTGAAGCCTCACGTCCCTTACAAAAATCATTATAGTAGAGGTCAGTTTCAAGAACAAGTTCTTTTGCCTATCTGGTCTCTATATCAGTCTAAGTGGTTAAATAATGGCGATAAAATAAGGAAGCCGTGAAAAACTACCTCCCAAATGAAAAGGAATTAAGCAACCAAACGCTACTTAATTCCTTGAAATTGTCTCATCACCTCTATTAGCCTTTAAATTTTGAAAGACTCTATTTGCTAATCAATATTTGTCAATACTAACCCTTTCAATCAATTCATTAGTTATCTAAACTAAGTCTATTAATAAATCCAAAAAGAGTATCAATAGTAAAGTAAACTAAATAATTGAGTTATAAATAGCTATTTTCACAAAACTGTTTCATCATCACACCATCTCAGTACATAAACCATTTTTTCATCTATAGCTTTTGTCTTAATCTTAATCTTTTTTCTTTAATCCAAGAAATGCACCTAAGGTAAACATTATTCCGGCAACCAATGACGTGAAGACTTCGCTAACTGTTCCGGTTTTTGGCAACCTATCATTGTTAGTAGTTGATTTACTATCAATATTGGTATCTTTATTAGCTATGTTCTCTGGTTCATTAAGATAAACTTCCTTCTCATTTTCAAAGTTTTTATCATTTTTATCAGGAACTGGAGCTGTAACATCCTTAGTTGAATCAGATCTTTGACTTTCATCTAATTGACTATAATTTACTTGTACAGGAACTGTAGTTTTGACATCTTTAGTTGAATCAAATTTGTGTGAATGATCTTCTCTTTGTAAATCCTCTTTTCTGTGACTTTCATCTAATTGATTATGATTTGCTTGCACCTTATCTTTCTTTTTGGATACATCAAAAGTAGGTTTATTTTCCTCCTCCTTTTTCTCCTCTATTTTCTTGAATACAGGTTTTATAAGGGTATCTTTTGATAGATTAATAACATAGCCAGCGTCTTTTTTACCTTCGAAACCAGCAATTTCCCAACCATCAAATTGATAGCCTTTTTCTAATTCACCCTTATAGACAGGTAAAATAAAATCTTCTTCCGGCACTATCTGAGAACTCATTTCTTTTCCATTTTGAATGGTCACAGTCACCCTATGAGGTTTTAATTCGCTCATTTCTCCCGTATCTTTATTTAAAATAAATTCTTTTACGGTTGTATTTCTTGCGAAATCTTTTACAAGAATCTTAATATTTAGTGTCTTATCTGTTAGTTGTTTAATATCATCAAATGATGTATATTCTTTTCCATTTACATAAATATGTTGTTCTTGAATCTCACCATCGAATCCATTATTTCTTTTATCATTGATGTTAAAGACTACAGATTTTCCATCAGCATATTCGATACTAGTATTTCCCTTAGGATCAATGTTTACTTCGGGTTTAACATTATCATATAAAAACTGATAGTGGACTCCAACTGCTTTCGCATTCAAATCGCTATAGCCAGTTTGAAGATAAACATTTCCATCCATATCTGTTACCTTATCTGGAAATCCGTTTGCTTTATAGTCTTTCATTCCCCAGTCCATGATGTCACCGTCTTTAACATTAAGCTTAACGTTAAAATCTCTAGTGTTATCAATGTGTAAATCTCCGTAGATTAAATAATTATCTACAACCGATTCATTAACTCTCAATTCCCAGTTAAAACCACCCTTATCAGAAATCTTACCTCTTAAATAAAATTCTGGATTTCGTACATAAATTTTATTAGATTTAGATGGATTAAAGTAGTTCTTATCCATTGAAAGGTTTACTGGTTTGGTATCAATAAATAACATGGAGCCATCTTCTTTTATAGCTTCTACATTAGAATATTCCTCCCCATGATACTCTTTATTATCTTTACCAAATAATACAAGTTTAGAGGAATCTGTCACAAGATTTCCATCTTTATCGATTGCTTCCCCTTTATCATTCATGTTAAAGGTAAACACTTGATATCTTACAATGTTAAAGCCGTCCAAAGCCGACATTAATACTGATTGAGTGCTTCTTCCATCTTTAACATTTCTACTATCAGCATAAATTGTTGTTTCTGAAAGGACTCTTAGATTAGGATTGGTCTTTTGTATTTTTGCTATATCTTCCTTGCTATAAACTCCATTCCCTGCTAACATATCCGTTTTTCCAGGATTATAGGTAGTCACTTTTAGTGCATAGCCTTTTCTTAGAATGATGTTATCCTTTAACAGATATTGTTGTTTTTCTGAATCAGAATAGATTTTACCAGATTCCATTTCAGTTAAATTGTTTGGTTTGTTCTTTGAAAGATCTCCTTCTCCTAATTCGATTACATTCCCATAACTTGATGCATAGGGATATTCTGTTTTAGTTTCCTTATTTTTTTCAGGCATTCTAATTTTAGTTTTAGCTTTTGTTTCACCCTTATCTTTTACAAGGATATTCATATCACCCGTAAAGGATAGACCATCGACTACATCATTTGTGTTTGCAAATAAGTCAAAGGTTAGAGTTTTAGTTTGTGGGTCGTATTTACTTGCCTTAATTTCTATTAATTTGAAGTCATTGCCATAGTAAGCCTTAGCATTTTTGGATACATTACTTACTTTTCCAAGAATTTCAAAATGTCCATCCTTTGATGGGCTTAATACTCCACCAAGTTTTGATTTAACATCATCAAGTTTCTCAGTTTCATATTCTAGAGCACTCTTATCTTCATAGGCAGTTATATTTCCTTCATCGTCATATTGATAATCAATCTCTACTGTTCTTTTTCCACCAGTTACAAAGTCATATTCTTCCCTATATTTCTTTTTAATGAGTTTCTTTAGGTCTTTATTTTCAAAGTTTCTTACAGTAGAGATTTCTTTGTCTAACTCTAGAGTTGAAGGTCCCTCTATAGGTTTTTCTTCAACAGTCTCTTTCTTTTCTTCTACGTTATTTGAAGCTTCTGGACTTTGGGCATTTTTAAGTTTATCTTCAGAAATTTCACCTAGTTTTTCATATTTAGAAGCATCTTTGTCAGGATCTACTAGGTAATAAGAAATCATTCCTTTTTCATCAGCTTGGTCATCAAATTTAATTCTATGGATTTTGGTGAAGTTGCTTGCACCATCTAGGGCGATTACTTCGATGATTTTTCCTCTTAAATCTCCTGCTCCGCTAATTTCGTAGATAGTATTTCCATCTTTATCAAGCTTCCTATTTCTTCCCTCACCCTCTCCGGCGTAAGTTACATCAAGACTTTTCTCAACATCTCCATACTTATCGACAAGAGCTGCACCTGCGTACCATACTTCGTTGGCTACTTCTTCAAATTTCTCAGGATGTTCTTTTTGGTCTCTAGCAAACAAGGTTTCGTGTTTGTACTCATCCTTTACCTTGTGGTAGGTATCTTTTGCGATCAATTTAATTTTATCTGGATTAGAAAAATCAATTGAAATAATTTTTGGAGCTGTATTATCAATTTTTACTGGTATATAAGAAACTTGCCATGGATAATCCTTGGTTAATCTATATTTGAATTTGTAGAAGTATTGACCCTCAGCTATTGATTCAAATTGTCCTCTTATCCTAGTAGCTGGATCTTGGTTATCCTTACTTTCTGGTTCATTTTCTTCTCTACCTCTAGGGTTATAGATGAGTCCATCCCACTTCAAATCACCCCAAACTTTTAGTTTAGATGATTTGATTCCCTTTGCATCATTGCTTTTAGAATTTAAAATTCCTCTAATAAAGTGTTCTCTCGAAATGACTTTTAAGTCTCTTTGATTTTCTCCCTCTTTATTTGTATTTACTATTGAAATCAATCCTTCTTCTGCACTTCTTAATACAAGTGGAGAAGGGGTTAATCCTCTTTCAAGTTGAGCATCTTGAGGATTTCCATTTGAATCTAAAGGATAAATGTTAGCAACATTAGATCCACTAGTGGATTCTGCATGAATACCTTGGTTGTTAAAGGCAAATAGGTCTGGGTCTTGGTCTAGTGATGTAATATTTTTATCTTTTCTGTTTTGAATAACAGCTGCTGGATTAAATTTATCTATACCATGTTCTCCACCAATTCCCTTATTTAAGGTTCCTGGAATTTTTGGTTTACCATCATCATCATAACCTTCCATTGTTTTTGATTTTGAACCCTCTTCCCAGGCCCATTTATCAAGGATTGGTTCGTGGTTCCAATTCCCAGCAAATCCCATTAGAGGCATCGACAAAGAAGGTTGGAAGTTTATTTTCTTCCCGTTAGAGTTTAGAGCTTCCATTTCTTCCACTGACTCAAAATGAATAAATGATTCTACAAATTTATTTTTGTCTTTAGCCTCTCCAACATTTATAACCGCATTCAAATCAAAGCTAGAATTTGCGCCTATAGTGAAAGTATCATGCTCAAATGTGATATTTGCTCCTTTGATTTTTTCTGGATGGATTTCTGGAACAATTTGCTTACCATCTGGAGATTTTTCATCTTTGTATGTTTCATCCAGCTTTAATCTATCAGTTAGAGAATCTGTAGTTATCGCTGATGCTGAAACTTTAAAGGTCAAAGGTCTGTTTGATGTATTGTGAAGCTTAATTGTAAAATATTTTTCTTCTCCTTTTATTTCTTTAAGAGAAATAGAACCATAAGAGTTTACCAAACCTTTAGAATCCTTGTTTTTGAAAGTCGCTACAACTTCATTTCTCAAAGCATTGGCCACATTAATTAGGCCTGCTCCCTGTTGTCTAGGTGATGCAAAGTATTGGCTTTTTTCTTTCCAAGACGTTGCGTCCATCATCGGTCGCGCAGTATTTTGTAGAGCAATTTTTGTAAGACTTGTAAGGTCTATTTTGTCATCTCCCTCAAGATTTCTCAATACAGGTCTTTCAAGCATTTCCTTTAACTTCGGTCTAATCAAAACAGTAGAAGCTGCTACGATTGGAGTTGCCATACTGGTTCCTGACATATAGCCATAAGTTGATTTACCATTAATGACATTAAGCGTGGATTTAATATTTTTACCAGGTGCTGAAACATCGGGTTTTAAAAGTAAATCTATTCTTGGCCCCCAAGATGTGGATCCTGCTGGAACGATGATATCTTCTTTATAGAGTTCTTTGTCTGTGTCAGGTGCAAACTTAAAGTCAATCTCTTTTTCGTCACCTACATTCGGTTTGTTGGAATTAAAACTTTCCATATCAATTGGATAGTATTGCTCCAATTTATCTTTAAAATCTTCTTTATTATTTCTTTTGACTTCAGTTTTTTTATCAGGATTAATCATGTTCCATAGCTTTACACCATCATCTCCTGAAATTGAAAACACTTGACTTTTAGTACCTTCATCCGCTTCATATCCCATAGCTGGAAGCTCTGTCCAATTATCTCTATTGTAGTAATTGACAGTATTTACAACCATAATGGCGCGTGCGCCCTTATCCGTAGCTTTTTTAAAAGCATTTTTTAAATCCTTTGTATAAATTCTATCCATTACTGCAATTTTGCCCTTAAGATCCAAACCTATCAAATCTTGGTCTTGGCCCTTGCCTATATATACAAATTTCAATTTACTAGGAGCTTTTGAACCATCTTCATTTGTTGTGATTTTATTCTTATCGAAAAAGGCCCCTATATTTCTGTATTTAAAACTTTCTCCACCTATGTTAACTTTATCAAACTCAACTGTTTGATTTTTAGCAGATGCAACCGCTATCGCATCTTCATGTGCTGCTGTTCGCGTTACATTTCCAGTATCGGTCATTTTCAGATGATTATTTGCCACTAAATCCCAAGAAGAACTTGAAGCAGAAGTCGCATAGTTACCCGTAGCGACAACCATTGGAATGCCTGCTTTTCTTAATGCTCTAATAGCTTGCCAATATTTCTCACCTACAAGACCTGTTCCTGTAAAACCAGATGATACCGAAACAACATCAACGTTGTGTTTGATGGAATCTTCAATAGCATGAAACATTGTTTCATCCCCTGCGAACCCAGATCCTGCGTCAGAGTACATTTTATAAGAGAAGATCTGTGCATTAGGTGCAATTCCATCTATGCCATTAAAGTTCTTGATGTCTTTTTCAGTATCATTTCCAGCAAGAATCCCTGCAATATGCATCCCATGGGGATCAAAATAATCACTTCCATCATCAGCTCTTTCTACGGTAATTTTACCACCATTATAATAATTAAAAGCATGAGGAATTTTATCACTCAACCAATAATTTTTATCAGTGCCTTTTAAGTCTTCTTTTTTAAATCTCATTGAGGCTTTGGCATCATCATCGATTCTCATAGCCTTATGCCTATAATCTGTCCCCGTATCGATATTTGAAATGACCATACCTCTGCCATCAAAATTTCTTCCAAATTGAGCATTAATGGCCTTTAGGTAATCAATAGCTTCCTCAACTCCAATTTCCTTTCTGGCATGATTCATCATGGGTTGGACTTTTTGTGCCCTTTCAACCGATGAGATACCTTCTATGTGTTTAATTTTGTCCAAGTTATCTGGAGTTGTTTCTATGGCACTACCGTTAAAAATTCTATCATAAGTATATAAAACTTTTGTATTTTTAAGACTGGATAGTCCCTTGATTGCTTTTTCTCTAGACTCTTCATCTTTAAATTCAGCAATATAGACAAGTCTATCCTCTTTTTTGGGACTTTCTGAGTCTTTACTTGCAGACGAGTCCGCTTTATCTCCTTGGGATTGATTGGAATTTTCTTCTTTGCTTGTTGCTTCTTCATTGCTAGTGCTATTGTCTATCACAGGATTTTTACTAACAACTTCTTTTTCCTCAATAATTGTTGTTTTCTTTTCTTCAGTATCCTTTGAAGCTTCTATAGCATGATGAATCTCTTCATGTTTCTCTTTATTTTCTGTTTCCTTATCTACTACTACTTTTTCTTTATCAGAGATATTTAAAGCATCTTCAGAGCTAGATATATCTGCTAAGACTACCTCATTAGGGGCATAGGCTGCTAAAATAACTGCAGCTGTGGTTAATGACAATACTGTACTTTTTTTCATTTTAATTCCTTACATATTTATTTAACTTCCAATAGATAGAAAACTTTAACTTTGCTAGCCTTTGTTATAAAAAGTTTTACTAAGTATTATCTAGGAAATAGAGTAGTACATTTATATATAATTGTTAGCTCTCCATAAAAATAGTATATCATTTTTTAAATTTAAGTCAAGAAAAATTAATATGTGTTAATTTATTTTTTAATACACATTAAAAATATAGAGTCAAAAACTTTCGTAGTTAGCTGGGGTACATTATCAGAACATTCACACCATCAAAAATAGTAGCAATCAAATTGAACCACTACCAAAATCACAAAGTCAAACATCATTGATGAAATATCAGCGCTATTAAACAATATAAATAACCGCTAAGAATAAGACTTAACCCCAAATCATTCATACCTCTCTCAACTAGATGTAACTTACAAAACCCCTGACCTCATGAGCCACTTTCTTCCTCCTCATGAGGCCAGTTTTACTTTCTGCTGTTCCAGTATCGTTTTTCCTCGCTAGATTTCCTCAAAAGGGCAGACTCCTCCCTTGGTGCGTCACACGATTTTTTCATCTCGACTGTTCTTTAATGCATCATTAACGACGCTTTTCTTCTAGGTGGTTCATAAGGAACAGGAAGATTTAGGTTGACTTTTCTAATCCTAGAATAAAGTGCTGAAAACAATTCGGAATAGGCATAGAGACTAGACAATTTGAGGAGCTGCTTGCGTCCTGTTCGAACACATTTTCCTACCACGTGAAGAAAAAGATGGCGGAAGCGTTTGATTGTTAAAGTTTGGAAGTCACCTCCAGCTAGATGTTTGAGAAAAAGATAGAGATTGTAGGCGATACAGCTCATCATCATACGAACTTCGTTTTTGATTAAGCTTGAACTATCCGTTTTATCGCCAAAAAATCCCTCCTTCATCTCCTTGATGAAATTCTCGGCTTGACCACGTTTTCGTTCAGAGAACTGGCAGACACGACGCTTGTGCGACCAAGATCCTGCTTGATAGAGAGTTTCTGAGTAGGCGGAGTGGGGCAAGATGGTTAAGTCCTCATCCTGTGGGCAAGGGATCCAAGACGGCTCAGAACA
>NZ_VMMR01000039.1:0-12369 GCF_013277285.1 Streptococcus sp. 339
TAGTATTTTCTAAATTATTGGGAAGTCCTAACGTCCCCAATTGAGCGCCAATCGGTTCTTCCAAAATTAAAACTGCTAAGTCATAGGTAGTAAGCTCATCTGGATCAGTATTTCGAAATTCTTTTAAATAGCGAGCTTCTTTTACTTTTATCCGACCAAACGGCACACTATTTGGAGTACGAGCAGGAGTAACATATAGTTCTTCTGCATCTTTACCAAACTCATGTTTATAAATATTATGAGCAGCAGTAATAAGGACATTATCCTTTATAAAATTGGCACTCCCTCGATAAGTTACATCTTTACCATTTTTCACACCACGAAATTCTTACTCTACATAAGCTGATGTAGAGTAAGGATATTGTAAAGTATTTTTTACCTTAACTAAATCATTTTTACCAATAATGACTTCTGACTGATTTGTATAATATTGACCATAAGTCGGTGAAACATCGGGAAGTGAAAAATTATTAGTTCCTGGACTCTCTTGTAATGTTTCACTTACCTCATACTCCTCGCCTGTACTTGAAATAACAGTCAAAGCAGATACTGTCGATAGCAGGCTAGCTAATAAAGTACCCGCAATAATTGAAATACCGAATTTGCGATAAAATGTTTTCTTCATTATTTTATCCTCCTAAAAAAATTGTAACACATCTGTTCGTCCCTGTCAATATAGTAAATTGAAATAAGATGTGAACAAATCGATTAGGAAAGTTAAATTAATTTCTAGAAAAGTTTTAGCAGTTGTGGTGTACCATTCTAGTTTCAATCCACTATACAAAGAAAAAAACGGAAAGACATCCCTTTCTCCATTTGAAAAAAGCAGTTACACAACTGCAACTGCTTTTCTATTCTTGCATGGTGTAACCAACACCACGCACGGTTTTTATGTAGCTTTTTTGACCTTTTACATCAAGCTTGCTACGTAGATAACGGATATAGACATCTACGATATTTGTCTCGGTCCCACTTTCATACTTCCAGACACTTTCCAACAACTGCTCACGAGTCAGAACTTTCTTGCTTCCCATAAGTGTCGCCAAAAGGTCATACTCACGGCGAGTCAGAGCAATCATCTCTTCACCACGATAAACCGTGTGATGTTCAACATCTATCCTAAGATTGCGGTAGGTCCTTGGAACTTTCATCAGACTGCAGTGTTGATCAATGAAGTCCCGACCTCGGAAGATCGCCGAAATACGCGCTACCAGATTTTCGATAAGGACTGGCTTATAGATGTATGAAACTGCAAAACGCTGAACAACTTCCAGCTCTTCTTGCAAGTCTTCCCAATGATCTAAAATCATGATGACTGAGGCTGGCTTAGTTCGACTCAGCTTATCTGCAAAATCCTGGGCTGTCATATCCCCCAGATGAGCATTCAATAAAATCAAGTCATAGTCTGTCTGAAGAGCCATGGAGAAGGCTTTTTGCCCCTCCTCAACCTGATCAACTCGGTATTGCTCTTTTTGGAGTTCCAAACTTAAAAAATGAGCTAGATTTCGTTCTTTCTCAAGTAATAAAATCCGTTTCCCCATGGCAGACCTACTTATTTTTCGTCATACCAAGAGTAGTGGAAGGTTCCTTCTTTGTCTTTACGTTGGTAAGTATGGGCACCAAAGTAATCACGTTGCGCTTGGATCAAGTTAGCTGGAAGATCAGCTGAACGGTAGCTATCAAAGTAAGTAATAGCTGCTGAGAAGGTTGGTACTGGCACACCAGCTTGAACTGCAAGAGCTACGATATCACGCACTGCTTGTTGGTACTTAGCAGTAACATCCAAGAAGTACTCATCCAAAAGAAGGTTGGCAAGGTCTGCATCACGGTTGTAAGCATCTGTAATCTTTTGCAAGAAACGAGAACGGATGATACAGCCATCACGCCAGATAGATGCGATGTCTGCAAATGGCAAGTTCCAGTTATTTTCTTTAGAAGCTACACGTAATTGCGCAAAACCTTGTGCGTATGAGATGATTTTTGAGAAGTAAAGGGCTTGACGGATTTTTTCAATCAATTCAGCCTTATCTCCTTCAAATTTGAAGGCAGCTGGTTTTGGAAGAACCTTGCTAGCATGCACGCGTTCTTCTTTGTAAGTTGAAATGTAGCGAGCAAATACTGACTCAGTAATTAGCGACAATGGCACACCAAGGTCAAGTGATGATTGGCTAGTCCATTTACCAGTTCCCTTGTTACCTGCGGCATCAAGGATGTAGTCTACGATTGGTCCATCTTGGCCTTCATCGTCTTTACGGCTCAAGATATCAGCTGTGATTTCGATCAAGTAGCTATCCAATTCACCCTTGTTCCACTCAGTAAAGATTTCAGCCATGTCTTCTGCAGAAAGGTCTAGCAAGTGTTGCATCAAGTCATAGCTTTCTGCGATCAATTGCATATCCCCATACTCGATACCGTTGTGAACCATTTTCACATAGTGACCAGCTCCATCAGGACCGATGTAAGTCACACATGGTTTGCCATCTTCTGGTGCTTTAGCTGAAATTTCTTCAAGAACATCTGCAACCAATTCGTAGGCTTCTTTTTGTCCACCAGGCATGATAGACGGCCCTTCAAGGGCACCTTTTTCACCACCAGAAACCCCAGTACCGATAAAGTTGATACCTGAGTTTGCCAATTCTTCATTACGACGGATGGTGTCTTTGTAGAAAGTGTTTCCGCCGTCAATCAAGATATCACCCTTGTCAAGGTGTGGAAGAAGGGCTTGGATAGTAGCATCTGTACCAGGTCCAGCTTGAACCATCAGCATGATACGGCGAGGTTTTTCGATTGAGTTTACAAAACTTTCAACGTCATAGCTTGGTACAAAGTTCTTTTCAGGATGGCAAGCAATCACATCTTCCGTTTTTTCTTTACTACGGTTGTAAATAGCAACTGTGTAACCACGAGATTCAATATTAAGGGCAAGGTTACGACCCATTACGGCCATACCTACGACACCAAAGTTAGCTTTTGTCATTTGACACTCCTCTTGTTTCATTTATTTTATTTTATCATTTTTACTTTTGAAAAGAAAGAATTTTGTAACGACTGCTTAGTAGTCCAAGTCATCTGCATGACCAGCGCCATTTCCGACAAAGTAGCCTGTCTTACAGTTAAGGGTAAAGAGATAGGTTCCATCTGGCTTGTAGAGGTTGTAATAACCATTGCCGTTAACGATATTGACACGTTCAAGGATATATTGGTCTCCAGTGATATAGCCACGTGATCGTGAAGTCGCTAGAATTTGTTCCAAGACACCATCCGCAAAATCCCAGGCAGAGTTGTTACTATCATCAATAGCAGACTGGTTATAGGCAACACGACTGGCACTTCTTTGAACAGCAACACCCGCACTTGATACGCCCATATTGACTTTGCTACGAGAACTTCTAGTCTCATTTGAGGCAGCATTTGAACTACTTGGGCTTGTCTCACTAGTCGTATTTGAGCTTGTTTGACTAGTGCTTGAGCTACTAGTTTCACTTGAACTTGAGCTAGAAGTACTTGTTTGCTGGCTCTTACCAAGGCTGATAGCCTTATCTAGCACTTTATCAAGCTCCGTATTTCCAGTTTTAATATCCGTAAATTTAGCATCCGATTTGGCTTTGGCATTGGTATCCAACACACCGTCCACAATAGCTGGTTTCTCAAATTGAGCATTGACATCTTGAATGGCCTTGATTTGCGTTGCTAGACTATCATACTTAGATTTGGCTAGCGTATGTTCACGACTACCTTCCAGTTTATCAAGCAAGGTTTTGAGTTGACTCAGTTTATCAAACTGGCTATTTTTCAAAGCCGTTTTATTACTATCTGTGTAGAAGGCGTCATAAAGTGTATTAAAATCATCCACATCTGATTGATTGGCTGTAGTTGATTGAGAAGTTTCAATTTCCTTGGTCGAGCGATTCACTTGACGATAGACATAATAAGCACTGACACAGATAATCACTGATACAAGCGCCAAAGCGGTCAAAACAAAGCCTTTTTTACTTTTCTTTTCTGAGTCCTCTTGATCCAGACGAGAAAGGTTTTGCTCCTCTTCCACTTCTTCAGTCATTTCTGTTGGAGTTTCATCCTCTAGCAATAGAGGATCCAAGCCTTGCTCCTCATCGTCCAAAGGCAAGGGTGGTAAGATGTCTTCAGAAGATGGAACTTCCTCCGAAGAAGCTTCTGACTCCTCTACAGCCTCACGCATCTCTTGAATTAAATCATCCAGACTCTGAGTTTCAACTAACTCCTCTTTTTTGTATTGGCGAGTCGCAAACTTATCCGCCTCAATTTCATCTCTGTGTTGCTTAACATACTTGTCCAAAATGGAATCCTCAGGCAAGACTCCTGCTTCCACTTCTTCATTTTTACGAATAGCTTGACCAACTGTTAGCTCTTTTGCTTCATCAAAATCAAATTGCGGTTCTTGGCCTTCTTTTTTATGACGATTTCGTCTTTTTTTACTCATGAGTATCCCTTTCTATTTTACCTCTTGCCGTTTGACACGCTGACCAAAATATTGATACAGATCCACTTTCAAGGTTCCGTTGTATAACTTACGCTTCTTATCTGCTTGGCTACCATACTTACTTTCAAAAGCTTCATCACTAGTCAGGATAAATTTGCTCCAAGTTTTCAGTGGTGCAAATACTTGCCCCATCTCAGCATAGAGCTTGGTAACTCCTGCATCATCTGATAAACGCTCCCCGTAAGGCGGATTGGAAATAATCACACCATTGATTTTATCGGAACGTAAATCCTGCACGCGCATCTGCTTAAAGGTAACATCTCCTGCAACACCAGCTGCCTGGGCATTGGCCTTAGCAATTTCCACCATGCGAGCATCAATATCACAGCCCATAATATCCAGTTCCAGCTCACGGTCTACTTTTTTAGCCGCTTCTGTACGCACTTCTTGAATCAAGCGATCACTAATCCAGTTCCATTCCTCAAAGGCAAAAGAGCGACGAAGTCCTGGTGCCATCTTTCGAGCAATCATAACTGCCTCAATACAGAAAGTCCCCGAACCACAGGTCGGATCAATCAAAGGCTTGTCTGGATACCAGTTAGAGAGTTGCAAAATAGCTGCTGCCATATTTTCCTTGATAGGAGCCCCACCCTTTTCCGTACGATAGCCACGTTTAAAGAGACTGGATCCTGTCGTATCAATCATGACAGTTGCCACATCTTTGAGAATAGAGACCTCAATCTTAAACTCTGGGCCATTCTCCATCAGAGGAACACCTTCTGGGCGAGCATAGTGTTTCTGCAATTTCTTGACAACAGCTTTCTTAGAAATAGCCTGAACACTGGGCTCATTGTGAAGTTTAGATTTAACACATTTGGCTTTTGAAATCGGGAACCGAGCTCCAAGTGGTAAATAATTTTCCCAATCTAAAGCGAAAATTCCCTGAAACAACTCTTCAAAAGTCTTAGCTGGGAACGTTCCTACGATAATTTTGATACGATCTGCTGCCCGAAGCCAGAGGTTGGTTTCGATAATAGCTCTCACGTCTCCTTGAAAACGCACACGTCCATTTTCAACCTGACAATCGTAGCCCAGCTCTCTTACTTCTCGTCCTACAACAGCTTCAAGCCCTGCTGCCACAGTTGCAATTAAATTAAATTCTTTTTTCATGTTACAGTCTTGCAAGACCTTTCTATATGTCCACTTTAAAAAATGAGGTTGAGAAAATTTCTCAGCCCCAACCTATATGCAATTTTCTATAAGCCATGTTTTGTTCCAGAAGTGACTAGGACCACTTCCTTCGATAATCATCTGTCTACCACTAACAGCTCTAGCTGATAGCAGTCAGAATACTACGTTCGTTTCCGCGTACTCCATGCCCCGACCAAAATTTGGGTTGCTAGCTTGAGGGGTTTACCGCGTTCCACTCTCTCCGTTTCCAGAAAGACTCCGTCACTGTGGCACTTTCAAGCCTACTCTGACCTATCCAAGGACTTAGCCATTTCAACTGCCGTAACGATTTCTCGTCCCTAGGCTTATGGTTTCGCCTAGCACAAACACTACAGGCATCACAGCCTGTGCTAGCATGGACTTTCCTCATGAGAAGCAATTCTCCTCACGCGATTATCCAAAAATTGCATGTAACAAGACCTGAATTACAAATCAGTATTGTCTAAAATTTGTTTACCGAATACTTCTTTTTCAAGACGATTCAAGCGTTTCAAAATATCAAAATTCGTCATAGAAGATGAAGCAGCCACATCAATTGGATCTGGGTGACTAGGACTTGGAGCCGAGCTCACTTGCGGTTTACGAGTTAATTCTTCCTTCAAATCCGCAATCTCCTGACGAAGTGACTTGACCAAGGCAGCATAGGTTTCATAGTCCTTGATGACATCGTCTAAAAACTCATCAACTTCTACCTTACTATAGCCACGGACTTCACGCCCAAACTCTTGTTCAAAAATATCTTTTGCTGAAAAAATAATACTTGCCATGTCTCTCTCCATTCTCGATTGCTAGTATTATTATATAAAAAAAGGCAAACAAAAATCAAGGTCAAAGCTTCAATTTTCGGAAAAATTTTCAGCAAGTTCATTTAATTGATCAAATGTTAATCTCTTTATAAAATAGTCCTCTTGATTTTTCATCTTTTGGTAAAAATAAGCTAGTTTCGTTTCATTTTCTTCATCATAAAAAAGATAGGAACTAGTCGTGTTTTCCAGCAAAAACTGCTGGTAATCTCTTAACTGCCCCTTGTGTTCATAGCGAGGATAGGCATATTTGACAAAGTCTACCTGCTTAAAACGACTCAGTTTCATCTGATTGCCTTCATTCCAATTTTCCCCATGGGTTTCAAAAGCAAAAATGGTCGCCAACTGGAAACCGTATTCGGTTTTCATTTCCTGAGCAACCTCTAAAACCCAATATTCAAAACCTAAACTTCCTGTAAACACAAGCCAAGATACCCCATCTGCTGCCATAGCCTCTAAATCTTTACGTATTGCTTTTTTTATCAATTTAAGACGAGGATCCTTGTCAGAAAATAAACCTAAATCAAAAGCAGAATAGCCTAAAACCAAAGCTGTAGCCATTTTTAACCCTTTCTGTGCAAATTTATGATATAATATGGTATATAAATGAAATTTAGGAGATTATAAAATGAAAAAAATATATATACTTGATTTTTTAAATTTAGCTATTTCCTTCCTAATTTGTAGATGGTTTTTTATGGAATACCTTTACTTCCAATTCATCTCTATCTTTAGTTTTCCTACCGGTGGCTCTGATTTCTGGAGACCTCTATTCATCATTCTAATTCTAACATTGTTTTTATTCACTTTCCTAAGATCTAGCTATACGCACAGACTTGATACTAGATTGATAAGAATATCTTATTTTCTTTACTGTTTAATTCTTGTTTATTCGCTACTTTTTAAAAATTTAGGTATTCAGGGAGTTAACTTTAATCTCGTTGAGTTTATCAAAGATTCACTTTTAATTGATTCAACAATTCCTCTTTTAAATATTGTAATTTTTATCCCAATAGGAGGATTATTTAAATTTAATTTTAAAACAGTCATGCGTTTTATCTTTTTCATAACAATAATAGAAACCTCACAATATGTATTTCATCTCGGATTCTTTGATATAGGAGATATATTTACAAACACAATAGGTTTTATAATTGGAAGCAATATCCATGATAGCAGATTAGGAAAAAAGATAATTCATTACATAAAATAAAACTACAAATCTTAGATATTCTATTTACATTCCTTTAAAATCAGAAAGAGCATCATTTTTTATAATATGTACTAATGATAGGCATTTGTTTAAAGTATATATTTAAACTCCGATGTTTATTACGCAAACTGTCAACAAAACATGTAAACTTTGATTTTAAAGAAGGCCAGGTGAAAACTCATAGTAAACAGAAAACAAAAGAACTAAGCACAGTTTGAATAGTATCCTTTTTTGAGGTTGTAGATAATACTGACAAAATCAGTAACAAATCTATGAAAATATCTACTACCTATATTGCTTTTTAATTTTATAAAAGCATCAATTTTAAGAGAAAACAAATATTTCAATAATAAACCGTATATGATCAAAGATTTTAAAATCGTGATAATATTCGGTTTTTCTGATTGTAAAGTTTTTTTACCAAACTTATTTTTAATTGATAATAATTCACTTATTATTACCAAATTCTCTTTAAAAGTATGTTTTAAAATAACTTATATCTATTCAATCTTTATAATCCATCACAAAATACTTTTCTACATCAAAACTCACAAAGAAACTATAGTAAATTGAAATAAGATGAGGATAAATCATTTGAGGCATTCAAATTAATTTCTAACAATGCTTTAGAAATTATGTTGTACTATTCTAGTTTCATTTTACTATAAAAACCAATTGATATGATTAGTAAGGAAGAGTATTAAACTAAAAAATTATAAAATAGTTAATAAAAGACTTATCCAAATAAATACTCAATTAATAAGTCACACTACCTGAAATATTATATAAACCTCTATCCTCAGTATTGAAATATAATCCATAAGTACCTGAATTTAGATCAACACTAATTGTTCCACTAATTTTTCCATAATAAACAGATGATGCATATATTTTACCACCAATCCATGAACGACTCACAACAGAAACTCTAAACCCTACGTTCCCACTCCCAGGTCTAGGAGGTTGGTTATGATTAACAGTATAGGTTCTTCTACGGTTAGTGTACCAAGTTTGTATTGAATATTGACCTCTTATTCCCTGTCCATTATAAGTAATCGCAGTTGCTGCATGTACTACATTTGCTATCAACAGAATCCATAAAAAGCCAATAGATAGTATCCGAATAATGTCTTTCATAGAGATTCCTTCAAAATATATAAGTATGGAGATAATTTCAATCCCAAGTTTAATCAGTCTGTAGTTAATTACTAGAAGAATGTTCCGAATCAATAAAACAATAAAGCTAAAATCAAGCCTATATATTATATCTTGTTTGTAAAGCGCTTTCGACATCATTATATAACATTTATAAAATTAAATCAAATGATATTTATATTTTTTATACTACGTTGTGATTCGAATGTGATAATGTCTTTAGTAAATCGAACATGAAAATATCCCATTTGGTAGAATAGTCATATGAAAAGGATCCAACTGAATATGAATGAAGCGAAAAAATATCTTGTGATAAAAGCTATAGTCATTTTTAACCCTTTCTGTGCAAATTTATGGTATAATAAAGTGATATTATTGCACCAATAAGGAGAATTATGGTCAACTATCCACATAAACTTTCATCACAAAAAAGACAAACATCTCTTTCTCAACCCAAAAATTTCGCAAATCGAGGAATGTCTTTTGAAAAGATGATCAATGCTACCAACGACTACTATTTGTCTCAGGGCTTGGCTGTTATACACAAGAAACCAACCCCTATTCAAATCGTACGAGTGGACTATCCACAACGAAGTCGTGCCAAGATTGTTGAAGCCTATTTTCGACAAGCTTCAACGACGGACTATTCTGGCGTTTATAATGGATATTACATCGACTTTGAAGCCAAGGAAACAAAACAAAAACGTGCGATTCCGATGAAAAATTTTCATCCACATCAGATTCAGCATATGGAACAAGTCCTTGCCCAACAAGGAATCTGCTTTGTCCTTCTTCACTTTTCTTCTCAGCAAGAAACCTACTTATTGCCGGCATTCGATTTGATTCGCTTCTATCATCAAGATAAGGGACAAAAATCAATGCCACTTGGATATATTCGAGAATATGGATATGAAATCAAGGCTAGTGCCTTCCCTCAAATTCCTTATCTCAATGTTATCAAAGAATATTTATTAGGTGGTAAAACAAGATGAACAAACCAACGATTCTGCGCCTAATCAAGTATCTGGGCATTAGCTTCTTAAGCTTGGTTATCGCAACCATCGTCTTAGGCGGAGGAGTTTTTTTCTACTACGTTAGCAAGGCTCCTACCCTATCCGAGAGTAAACTAGTTGCAACAACTTCTAGTAAAATCTACGACAATAAAAATCAACTCATTGCCGACTTGGGTTCTGAACGCCGCGTCAATGCCCAAGCTAATGATATTCCCACAGATTTGGTTAAGGCAATCGTTTCTATCGAAGACCATCGCTTCTTCGACCACAGGGGGATTGATACCATCCGTATCCTGGGAGCTTTCTTGCGCAATCTGCAAAGCAATTCCCTCCAAGGTGGATCAACTCTCACCCAACAGTTGATTAAGTTGACTTACTTTTCAACCTCGACTTCCGACCAGACTATTTCTCGTAAGGCTCAGGAAGCTTGGTTAGCGATTCAGTTAGAACAAAAAGCAACCAAGCAAGAAATCTTGACCTACTATATAAATAAGGTCTACATGTCTAATGGCAACTATGGAATGCAGACAGCCGCTCAAAACTACTATGGTAAAGACCTCAATAATTTAAGTTTACCTCAGTTAGCCTTGCTGGCTGGAATGCCTCAGGCACCAAACCAATATGACCCCTATTCACATCCAGAAGCAGCCCAAAACCGCCGAAACTTGGTCTTATCTGAAATGAAAAATCAAGGCTACATCTCTGCTGAACAGTATGAGAAAGCAGTCAACACACCAATTACTGATGGACTACAAAGTCTCAAATCAGCAAGTAATTACCCTGCTTACATGGATAATTACCTCAAGGAAGTCATCAATCAAGTTGAAGAAGAAACAGGCTATAACCTGCTCACAACTGGGATGGATGTCTACACAAATGTAGACCAAGAAGCTCAAAAACATCTGTGGGATATTTACAATACAGACGAATACGTTGCCTATCCAGACGATGAATTGCAAGTCGCTTCTACCATTGTCGATGTTTCTAACGGTAAAGTCATTGCCCAGCTAGGAGCACGACATCAGTCAAGTAATGTTTCCTTCGGAATTAACCAAGCAGTGGAAACAAACCGCGACTGGGGATCAACTATGAAACCGATCACAGACTATGCTCCTGCCTTGGAGTACGGTGTCTACGATTCAACTGCTACTATCGTTCACGATGAGCCCTATAACTATCCTGGGACAGATACCCCTGTCTATAACTGGGATAGGGGCTACTTTGGCAACATCACCTTGCAATACGCCCTGCAACAATCGCGAAACGTCCCAGCCGTGGAAACGCTAAACAAGGTCGGACTCAACCGCGCCAAGACTTTCCTAAATGGTCTCGGAATCGACTACCCAAGTCTTCACTACTCAAATGCCATTTCAAGTAACACAACCGAATCAGACAAAAAATATGGAGCAAGTAGTGAAAAGATGGCTGCTGCTTACGCTGCCTTTGCAAATGGTGGAACTTACTATAAGCCAATGTATATCCATAAAGTCGTCTTTAGTGATGGGAGTGAAAAAGAGCTCTCTAATGTCGGAACTCGTGCCATGAAGGAAACGACAGCCTATATGATGACCGACATGATGAAAACAGTCTTGACTTATGGAACTGGACGAAATGCCTATCTTGCTTGGCTCCCTCAGGCTGGTAAAACAGGAACCTCTAACTATACAGACGAGGAAATTGAAAACCACATCAAGACCTCTCAGTTTGTAGCACCTGATGAACTATTTGCTGGCTATACGCGTAAATATTCAATGGCTGTATGGACAGGCTATTCTAACCGTCTGACACCACTTGTAGGCAATGGCCTTACGGTCGCTGCCAAAGTTTACCGCTCTATGATGACCTACCTGTCTGAAGGAAGCAATCCAGAGGATTGGAATATACCAGATGGTATCTATCGAAATGGGCAGTTTGTTTTCCAAAATGGAGCAAGACCGACTTGGACTGAAACAACATCCCAATCATCTTCAACCGAAAACTCCTCAACAAGTACAGAAGGCTCTACTAGCCTAGCACCAACTACAAGTCCTGATGCTAGTAATAATAGTCAAAATCAAGCACCAGCCACAAGTCCTGATGCTAGTACCAATGGTCAAAACCAAGCGCCAAATACACCCGGAGCCAATCAAACTCCAGCTCCACAGACCCCTCAACAACAACCACAACAGTAAACGAAAAATCCTGAGAACTCTAAACTCAGGATTTTGTCATTTTCAAAATGAAATACAGAGGTCAAGTACATTTTCCCATAATAAAACGCATACGACCAAGGCTTTTCTGTACTGACCCCAAAAGTTAGACAATTAATTTATCCAAAGGATTTAGTTCTGTACTGCACAGGACTAAGTCCTTTTAATTTTACCTTAATTCGTTTATTGTTGTAGTAATCAATATAGTCTACAATAGCTTGTTCCAATTGCTTAAGCGACTGAAACGACTTCTCATAACCGTAAAACATTTCCGATTTCAGAATCCCAAAGAAAGATTCCATCATGC
>NZ_VMMR01000004.1:0-745 GCF_013277285.1 Streptococcus sp. 339
AAGTCATAACCACCCGTGAAAACGGGTGGCTTGTACACCGGCTATAAGCCGTTTCTCTCCAGCGGCGTCTAAAGACGCTCGCTGAACTTCGTTCAGGTCGTGCTATATTACTTGACTAATGCCCGTCACAACGGGCTTTTACCTTGTTCTAAATCCGCCATCAGAAAACGGATCTTCATATTCTTTTACACTCAGCTTATCGAGTGCAATGTCATTCTTTTCCTGCTCGCGAATATATTTAGCTACGGTCTTTTCGTTTAGTCCAACGGTACTTACATAGTATCCCCTAGCCCAGAACTTTCGATTTCCATACTTATATTTTAAATTAGCGTGCTTATCAAATATCATCAATGCACTTTTGCTCTTGAGATACCCCATAAAATCGGAAATCGAAAGTTTGGGAGGTATCAGTACAAGCAGGTGTACATGGTCTGGCATCATATGACCTTCGATAATCTCCACGCCACGACAACCGCATAGATGTTTAATAATATCTATCAAATCCGACCTGACTTTGTAATATATCGCCTTACGGCGATACTTAGGTGTAAAAACTATATGATATTTGCACATCCATTTAGTATGTGATAAACTGTAACTGGTTTTAGCCATTTATTTTTCCTCCTTTATCTAACCTGAACAATTAGATTATACTTGGAAAAATAAATGGAAGCTAGAAGCCTTGTCAGCCACCAGCATAGCTGGTGGTTTTCTTGTTTTTCTCTACGAGAAAAACTGGCTTGAA
>NZ_VMMR01000040.1:0-23900 GCF_013277285.1 Streptococcus sp. 339
TTCATTGAGTATTAGAACATACAAAGGAGGTCGTCATGGACAATATCATCGATGTGTCAATTCCCGTTGCAGAAGTGGTGGACAAGCATCCAGAAGTCTTGGAAATTCTAGTGGAGTTGGGTTTTAACCCCCTTGCCAATCCCTTAATGCGCAACACAGTTGGTCGTAAAGTATCGCTCAAACAAGGTTCTAAGCTTGAAGGAACTCCTATGGACAAGATTGTCCGCACGCTGGAAGCAAACGGTTACGAAGTGATTGGGTTAGACTAATGGCAGATGAACGAATTCATGTCCTGCGGGATATTTTGTTAGAATTGCATAATGGCTCCTCTCCTGAGTCGGTTCAGGAGCGCTTTGATGCGACCTTTACAGGTGTTTCAGCCATCGTGATTTCCCTTATGGAGCACGAGCTGATGAACTCAGACTCAGGTGTCACCTTTGAAGATGTCATGGAACTCTGTGATGTTCATGCCAATCTTTTTAAAAATGCTGTTAAGGATGTCGAAGTTGCAGATACCGAGCACCCAGGTCACCCAGTTCGGATTTTCAAAGAAGAAAATCTAGCCCTCCGTGCGGCCTTGATTCGTATTCGGAGATTGTTGGATACCTATGAGTCTATGGAAGATGAAGAAATGCTGGCGGAGATGCGCAAGGGCTTGGTGCGTCAGATGGGTCTTTTGGGGCAATTTGACATCCATTACCAACGTAAGGAAGAGCTCTTCTTCCCCATCATGGAGCGCTATGGACACGATTCACCTCCAAAAGTTATGTGGGGAGTGGATGATCAGATCAGGGAACTCTTTCAAACAGCTTTAGCGACAGCCAAGTCACTACCAGAAGTGTCAATTAGCAGCGTAAAAGAAGCTTTTGAAGCTTTTGCGACAGAGTTTGAAAGTATGATTTTCAAGGAAGAATCTATCCTTCTCATGATTCTCCTTGAGTCCTTTACTCAGGATGACTGGCTTCAGATTGCGGAGGAGAGCGATGCCTATGGCTATGCTATTATCCGTCCGTCTGAGAAATGGGTGCCAGAACGCCAGAGTTTTGTTGAGGAAAAGAGTGAAGAGGAGCCTGTACAGCTAGATACGGCAGAGGGTCAAGTTCAGCAGGTTATTGATACGCCAGAAGGACAGTTTACCATTACCTTTACCCCTAAGGAAAAGGAAGCAGTGTTGGATCGCCATAGTCAGCAGTCTTTTGGTAATGGCTATCTTTCAGTCGAGCAGGCTAATCTCATCCTCAATCACCTCCCCATGGAAATTACCTTTGTCAATAAAGACGATATTTTCCAGTATTACAATGACAATACGCCAGCTGATGCGATGATTTTCAAACGAACACCGTCCCAAGTTGGGCGCAATGTCGAACTCTGTCATCCACCTAAGTACTTGGACAAGGTCAAAACCATCATGAAGGGGCTTCGTGAGGGAACCAAGGACAAGTATGAAATGTGGATTAAGTCTGAGTCGCGAGGTAAGTTTGTCCACATCACCTACGCTGCAGTGCACGATGAAAACGGAGAATTCCAAGGTGTGTTGGAGTACGTTCAGGATATTCAACCCTACCGTGAGATTGACACGGACTATTTCCGTGGATTAGAATAAGGAGAAAAAATGAGTTACGAACAAGAATTTATGAAGGAATTTGAAGCTTGGGTCAATACCCAAATCATGATCAACGACATGGCGCATAAGGAAAGTCAAAAGGTCTACGAAGAAGACCAAGACGAACGTGCCAAAGATGCCATGATTCGCTACGAAAGTCGTTTGGATGCTTATCAGTTCTTGCTTGGTAAGTTTGAAAATTTCAAAGCAGGAAAGGGATTCCATGATTTGCCAGAAGGCTTGTTTGGTGAGCGAAATTATTAAACGAGATAGGTTCTTGATTTTTCACTAAAATCTTGATAGAATATTTATATTAAATCCTTGTCAGATCAGGGATTTTTTATTGAAAGGATTTTATCATGTCAAAGAAACTCAATCGTAAAAAACAATTACGAAATAGTCTCCGTCGTGCAGGTGCCTTTTCAAGTACTGTGACTAAGGTTGTAGATGAGACAAAAAAAGTCGTGAAGCGTGCAGAACAGTCAGCAAGCGCAGCTGGTAAGGCTGTTTCTAAAAAAGTTGAACAAGCAGTAGAAGCTACCAAAGAGCAAGCTCAAAAAGTAGTTAATTCTGTAGAAGATTTTGCAGCAAACTTGGGTGGACTTCCCCTTGATCGTGCCAAGACTTTCTATGATGAAGGAATCAAGTCTGCTTCAGATTTCAAAAACTGGACTGAAAAAGAACTCCTTGCCTTGAAAGGAATCGGCCCAGCTACCATCAAGAAATTGAAAGAAAATGGCATCAAGTTCAAGTAATTTTTCTTGAGTCTTGCATTTCCGAGAAAAACTTGCTACAATAGAGCCATTAGAGGTGTTTTGAATCCTACATTTTACAGAAAGTGGCGGCGCTGAGAAGTCCACAAATGTGTCAAAACTGGTTGCTAATGACTGAAAAAATGAAATATTTCTGTCTTTTTATTTTAAAGACTAAAGATGCGGGCTTGGCCCGAAATTGGGTGGTACCGCGGATAAACACATTCGTCCCTGTCATGTAGATGGCAGGGATTTTCTTTTGCGTCTTAGTCAAAGGAGCTTGTTATGAAGCAATCTTTTAAAACAAGTAAACTCTATTATGGTTTTCCTATCTTCATTTTGGGGTATCAGGATCAGAATTTTGGACACAATATTACGACCTGTAGCTCCTCTTATAGCTTGGGAGATTGGCTAGTCATTGGTGTTGGTGCTGAAGAAAATGCGACTGAGCAGATTAAGCATTATCAACAGTTCACCGTGAATATCCCTGATGAAAATCTCATGCTCGAGATGGAGCAGGCTGGTTTTATCAGTCATAGAGAGAAATTGAAACACCTGGGGCTAGACTACGAGATTTCTGAACGGACTCAGGCACCGATTTTAGAGTTTTGTCCAGTCGTGTTAGAATGTCAGGTAGATAGGATTGATGAGGAAGAGGGAATTTGTCATATTTTCGCTAAGATTGTTGAGCGATTTGTTGACCCAGAACTTTTGGATGAAAAGGGACATTTTAGAAATGACCGTTTTGCACCTACTTACTTTATGGGGATGGCCACCAGCGCGTTTATCGCTATTTAGATGACCGAGTAGACCCTATGGGGAGCTTCATTAAGAAAGCGAGGGTGAAGGATGTCAAGAGCTGAATTACCAGAACGATTAGAAACCGAACGACTCGTCCTACGAGTTCGTACAGTGGCAGATGCTGAGGATATCCATACCTACGCTAGTTTGCCAGAGGTCGCCTATCCAGCAGGTTTTCCTCCAGTCAAGACCTTGGAAGATGAGATTTATTATCTGGAGCACATTCTTCCGGAGCGTAATCAAAAGGAAAATCTCCCAGCAGGCTACGGGATTGTCGTCAAAGGAACGGATAAGATCGTTGGCTCTGTCGATTTCAACCATCGCCATGAAGATGATGTGCTGGAAATCGGCTATACCTTACACCCAGACTATTGGGGGCGAGGTTATGTGCCAGAAGCAGCGCTTGCCTTGATTGACTTAGCCTTTAAAGATTTGGGTCTTCACAAGATTGAACTAACTTGCTTTGGATATAACCTTCAAAGTAAACGAGTCGCGGAAAAGCTTGGATTTACCCTCGAAGCTCGTATCCGAGACCGCAAAGATGCCCAAGGGAATCGCTGTGATGATTTGAGATATGGCTTGCTGAGGAGTGAGTGGGAGGTGATTTGATGCATCTTTTCATCATTGGGGCTCCGGCTTCTGGGAAAATGACGATTGGTCAAGAGTTATCTCGACTGACAGATGCTACCCTCTTTTATAACCATCAAGCCATTGATTTTGCACTAGAAATCTATCAGGACTATACAGAGGAAATGTGGGAATTTGTTCGTGGAATCACTTTTTCATTCCTTGGAGCAAGTGCAAGAAATCAGCGATCAGTAATTTTAACAGATGTAATTGATTTTTCAAATCAGTATCAGCTGATGTATTTAAAGCAAATTCAGAATTTGTTGGATGATTATCATCAAGAGATTCTTTTTGTTGAGTTGGAAACAAGTCTTGAAGAGTGCATACGTCGAAATCGAACGGAGAATCGATTAAAGCACAAACCCTTAAAACGGCATATTGAGGTATCTGAAAGAGAAATTTTAGAGACCGCTGAAACACTTCAATTAAATTCCCAATATCAACCGAATGAGTTGCACCACTACTTTAAAATAAATAATACGAATTTGTCTGCAGAAGAAGCTGCTAAGCAAATTCAAAATAAAATGAATACAATAGAGAAAGGACACACACATATCTAAACAACTTCATGAAGACGTTCTCAAGACTCAAGAAGTTCAAAAGTCTCAATCTTTTTCGTTCGTGATTCCTACCACCAAATGTAACTGGAAAACTCTACCTTAATCGCGCTTGGAGTACACCCTTCAAAGTAAACGAATCACAAAGAAACTGGGATTTCCCATTTAAGCCTGTATCCGAGGTCGTAAGAATATCCAATACAGCAGAGGTAGAGTTTGATTTATTGAAGAATGAGTTAGAGGAGAAAATAGATGGCTAAAAAGAAAAATAGAAAAAAGAATTAAACCGCCAGCAAAAGTTGGATATCAAAGTCGTTTCTGAAGAAGAGGTTGTCTGGACAGAACTACTGGCTAAAAAACCAACTTTTGTAGAACGTCGGACCATTCAAAATTTCGATGAACTACATACAACAGTGATGCAATATGCTGATGAACATGGAGAGTATCCAGATGTTCAGCTAATCAATTACCAACTGAAAAATAGGATTTTTGATTAGAATCAGGATCATGCTTTATTTAGAGAAGCTATGCATACTCCAAATACACAGAAGCGAAATGAACTGTTAAAACAAGTTTTAAAGATCAATCCAGATTATTTTGCTGCTGATTTTCACCCATTCTTATCAGAGGTTGAAGATTTTGATTTACCAACCTTTAGATTAGATTTAGGAGGCAAAGATTGAAATTAATGTATTATTTTAATACTGACAATAGATTGAAGAATCTTTTTGCTCAAACTTGGAAAATACTTATGTATGCGCTAACGTATTTTCCAATAATATCTCTAATTGTATTCTGTCTTACCGATTTTAAATTAGTTATAATTTTACAATTTGCCTTGATACTAATATATGTGTTTAACTATAAAAATCGATTTAATAAGTTTAGAGTTTTTCTTACTAAAAGTACTAAATCTTTAGCTTTTATGAACGCATGGGATGGAATATTTTGCGGAATCTTGACTTACATTCTTTATAACCTAAATCTAGTTGAATCAACTTTAATCAACTTATCTCAATATTTTTTTATTAATTATGGCATAAGTAAAAATCACATAAATAACTGGATTATCATTGTAATACTTTTAATATTACCATTTGTATTATCTGTTATAAAAACTGTAGGATCAATCAAGATATTTCAAAAAGTTAATAAAATAGATATCGTAAAGGGAAAGACACTGTGGAATGTATATGCCACGATGCTTATTATTTCGTTTTTATGGTATTATATCTATATTTATTACTTTATTTCTAAAGCTATTGATTTTCATTCCGATTTAATAACTGACATTTTTATATTTAATTCATTTATTGCGCTTTATTTAATATTCTGGTGGAGAATTCATAATCTAATTAGACATGGTGCAAAAGATACCAAAGAAGTAATAGCATCATGGCTAACTGGAACAATCTGTATATTGTTGTTAGCAATATTTAATCAAGTTGAAAATGAATTAATAAATGCTTTAACCTGGTTTTTGCCAATATTAATTCCTAGTCTAATTGGAGAAATAAATTCTCAATTTGATACAAAAAAATATAAGAAAAAACCAATAAGAACTGAGAAAATGGATAGACACCTCTATCGAACTCAACTATATAGTTTTCTTACTCTATTAATGTTGAGTATTATTCCAAAGTTAACCGAAATTATTTGGGGTTTAAAGATTAAGATGAAATTGGTCGAATTTATAACTCCCGCAGCTGATTGGATGTCTGAATTATTTGCCTCAACTATAATTATTTTCGTTTGTTTCATATTATCATTAGTTATTGGGAAGGCTATAATTTGGTTATTACAGTATTTCTATTTAAACACCCATAATGGATATTACGTGTATCGTGACAACATGCACAGTGTATTAATAAATCGTAGATATAAAAGAAATATTCATAAAAGGAGAAAAAATAATGTCTAATCAACTTTCACCTAAATACACTCCATCCTATGTTTAGGCTGGTCGTTACAAAAATGCCTTGATACGGATGTTTTCAAGCCGGCAGGAGATCAAAAGGCTAAGCCTTATTCAATCGTGATTCCCACCACCAAATGTAACTGGAAAAAACTCTACCTTAGTCACGCTTGGGGATAACTTTCAAAGTAAACGAATCACAAAGAAACTGAGATTTCCCATTCAAGCCTGTAGCTGAGTCCCAAAGGATATCTAAGCCAGTTGAGTCGGGTCTATTGAAGAATGAGTTAGAGGAGAAAATAGATGGCTAAAAAGAAAAATAGAAAAAAAGAATTAAAACGCCAGCAAAAGTTGGATATCAAAATTATTTCTGAAGAAGAGGCTGCTTGGACAGAAATAATGGCTAAAAAACCAACTTTTGTAGAACGTCGACAAATTCAAAATTTCGATGAACTACATACAGCAGTGATGCAATATGCTGATGAACATGGAGAGTATCCAGATGTCCAGCTAATCAATTACCAACTAAAAAATAGGACTTTTGATTGGAATCAGGATCACGCTTTATTTAGAGAAGCTATGCATACTCCAAATACACAAAAGCGAAATAAACTGTTAAAGCAAGTTTTAAAGATCAATCCAGATTATTTTGCGGCTGATTTTCACTTATTCTTATCAGAAGTTAAAGATTTTGATTTACCAACCTTTAAAAAAGTACTGGATTTTGAAGTTCTAGTTTTAGAAAAATGGAAAATGAACGGATACAATAGTTGGAATTATTTTGAAGCTCGCCCTATCCTGTCTGCTCTGATGTTTCTGATTGAATATTATATGACAGAAAAATTTTACTTTAAGGCTTTGGACTTGGTTAACTTATACTTAAGTAAGCGACCAGAACGTTTTCCTCCTAATTTTGTCTTCTGTATGCTTTCCTTGTATCATATTACTGGTCAGGAATTAAAGGTTGAACGTTTCTATTGTGAAGAATTAAATAAAGGAAAGCGGGATGATACCATCCTTATTCATGCCATCATCTCTGCTTTTTCTCAAGGAAAAATTGAGGAAGCCAGTCAGCTATTTGCAAAATTAGTGGAAATCAATGATGAAGCTGTTGAATTCTTCATAGAGAAAGACTGGCAATTCAATATTTTAGACATTGAAGAACAAGAATGCTATTGTCCAAATTCAGTTGAATCGCTACAAGCTAGTTTGTATCCTCTGCTTGACTATTTACAAGAAAATATTATCTTAACAGAATTTTTAACAAAAGAAGCCGAGAAATTCCGTCGTAAACCAGTATTTTCGAATCATTCCAGTGTGTTAAGAAATCTATCCCAGGTTACAGACTGGTACTCCTTTATGAGCGAGGAAAAAATGAAGGGAATCCGGATGGATCTTGTTCGCATCTTTGTTGAAAATGGGATTCGTACATCTTCAGATTTCAAAAAATGGACTGAAAAAGAAGTTCTCGCTTTGAAGGGAATTGGTCCTGTAACCGTTAAAAAGCTGAAAGAAAACGGCATAAAGTTTAAGAAAGAGAAGTAATTGTTTATGGAAGGGGGGAGGTGAAATTGTCTTGAATGAAATTTCTAATTTCATCCTGTATACTACACCAAATGGCGACGTTCAGCTAGATATCCTTTTACAAGATGAAAATCTTTGGTTGACTCAAAAAGGTCTTGCAGAGCTCTTTGGAGTTGAACGAAGTGTCATTACAAAGCACTTAAAAAACATTTATGATAGTGGTGAGTTGGATAAGGTGTCAACTTGTGCAAAATTTGCACAGGTTCAACAAGAGGGAAATAGAACTGTCCGACGTGAACTTGAATATTACAATCTGGATGCTATCATTTCAGTTGGCTATCGCGTAAATTCCAGCAAGGCTACTCAATTTAGAATTTGGGCAACCAAGACCTTGAAAGAATTTATCATCAAAGGTTTTGTTTTGAATGATGAACGCTTGAAACAAGGACAGACAGTTTTCGGACAAGATTATTTCCGTGAACTTTTAGAACGAATTCGCTCTATTCGTTCTAGCGAGCGCCGAATCTATCAACAAATTACGGATATCTTTGCCGAATGTGCCATAGATTATGATCGAAACTCGGATATTACTAAAAACTTCTATGCTATGGTGCAAAATAAATTTCATTATGCAATTACTGGAAGTACGGCTGCAGAAATTATCTATCAGCAAGCTGATGCTAGTAAAGAAAAAATGGGATTAACTACTTGGAAACATGCACCTGATGGACGAGTGCTCAAATCAGATGTAACGGTAGCCAAAAATTATTTGCAAGAAAAAGAAATTCGACAACTAGAGCGAACTGTTACAGCCTATTTTGATTATATCGAGGGTTTAGTTGAGCGCCGTAATACGTTTACAATGCGAGGATTGGCAGATAGTATTGATCGCTTTCTATCCTTTAATGAATATGAAATCTTAGAAGGAAAAGGCAGCATTTCCAAGAAACAAGCAGACTCAAAAGCCATCCAAGAGTATGAAAAATTTAACCGAACTCAAAAAATTATATCGGACTTTGATAAACATATTCTGAAGATAATGAGAGAAAGTTAATGTAAAATTTTTATACAGTTTCTTTTTTACTAATAGAAGATACTGAAAAAATCAGATGTGCTGAATCAAGGCATATCTTCTACATACTAATTTTATTTAAAGATATTAACTAGAAAGGACACACACATGTCTAAAGAACTTTCACCTAAATACAATCCAGCCGAGGTTGAGGCTGGTCGTTACCAAAAATGGCTTGACGCTGATGTTTTCAAGCCTTCAGGAGATCAAAAGGCTAAGCCTTATTCAATCGTCATTCCGCCACCAAACGTAACTGGGAAACTTCACCTTGGTCACGCTTGGGATACGACTTTGCAAGATATCATCATCCGTCAAAAACGCATGCAAGGCTTTGATACCCTTTGGCTTCCAGGTATGGATCACGCTGGGATTGCCACTCAGGCTAAGGTTGAGGAGCGCTTGCGTGGAGAAGGCATTACACGTTATGACCTAGGTCGTAAAAAATTCCTCGACAAGGTCTGGGAATGGAAAGACGAATATGCCACTACTATCAAGGAACAATGGGGTAAGATGGGGCTCTCTGTAGACTACTCTCGTGAGCGTTTCACTCTTGACGAAGGTTTGTCAAAAGCTGTTCGTAAGGTCTTTGTGGACCTTTACAAGAAAGGGTGGATCTATCGTGGTGAATTCATCATCAACTGGGACCCAGCTGCACGCACAGCCCTTTCTGATATTGAAGTTATCCACAAGGATGTCGAAGGTGCCTTCTACCACATGAACTACATGCTGGAAGACGGATCTCGCGCCCTTGAAGTTGCGACCACTCGTCCTGAGACCATATTTGGGGACGTTGCGGTTGCGGTCAATCCAGAAGACCCACGCTACAAGGACTTGATCGGTAAAAACGTCGTCCTTCCAATCGCTAATAAATTGATCCCAATCGTTGGTGATGAGCACGCAGATCCTGAGTTTGGTACTGGTGTCGTGAAAATTACACCTGCCCACGATCCAAACGACTTCTTGGTTGGTCAACGTCACAACTTGCCACAAGTCAATGTTATGAACGACGACGGTACTATGAATGACTTAGCCTTCGAATTTGCAGGCATGGACCGTTTTGAAGCTCGTAAGGCAGTCGTTGCTAAGTTGGAAGAAATCGGTGCCCTCGTTAAAATTGAAAAACGTGTCCACAGTGTTGGTCACTCAGAGCGTACTGGTGTTGTGGTTGAACCACGCTTGTCTACTCAATGGTTCGTCAAGATGGACCATTTGGCTAAGAACGCCATTGCCAACCAAGACACAGAGGACAAGGCTGAATTCTACCCACCTCGTTTCAACGATACCTTCCTCCAATGGATGGAAAATGTCCACGACTGGGTAATCTCTCGTCAGCTCTGGTGGGGTCACCAAATCCCTGCTTGGTACAATGCTGAGGGTGAAATGTACGTTGGCGAAGAAGCTCCAGAAGGTGACGGATGGACTCAGGACGAAGACGTCTTGGATACTTGGTTCAGTTCTGCCCTTTGGCCATTCTCAACTATGGGCTGGCCGGATGTCGACTCAGCAGACTTCAAACGTTACTTCCCAACTTCAACCTTGGTAACAGGTTACGACATCATCTTCTTCTGGGTGTCTCGTATGATCTTCCAGTCATTGGAATTCACAGGCCGTCAACCATTCCAAAACGTGCTTATCCACGGTCTCATTCGTGACGAGCAAGGACGCAAGATGTCTAAGTCTCTCGGTAACGGGATTGACCCAATGGATGTCATCGAGAAATACGGTGCCGATGCCCTTCGTTGGTTCCTTTCAAACGGTTCTGCACCAGGTCAAGACGTCCGCTTCTCTTACGAGAAAATGGATGCCTCATGGAACTTCATTAACAAGATCTGGAACATCTCTCGCTACATCCTCATGAACAATGAAGGCTTGACCCTTGAGCAAGCAACTGCCAATGTGGAAAAAGTTGCCAACAAGGAAGCTGGAAATGTCACAGATCGCTGGATTCTCCACAACCTCAATGAAACCATCGGAAAAGCAACTGCCAACTTTGACAAGTTTGAGTTTGGTGTGGCTGGACACATCCTCTACAACTTCATCTGGGATGAGTTTGCGGACTGGTATGTTGAGTTGACCAAGGAAGTCCTTTATAGTGACAACGAAGAAGAGAAAGTCATCACGCGTTCTGTTCTCCTTTATACTTTGGATAAGATTCTTCGTCTCCTTCACCCGATCATGCCATTCGTGACAGAGGAAATCTTTGGACAAATCTCAGAAGGCTCTATCGTGACAGCTGCATACCCAACTGTTAATCTAGCCTTTGAAGACCTTGCGGCTCACACTGGTGTGGAAAGTCTCAAAGACTTGATCCGTGCCGTTCGTAATGCGCGTGCGGAAGTAAACGTAGCACCAAGTAAGCCAATCACAATCCTTGTTAAGACTAGCGATAGTGACTTGGAAGCCTTCTTTAACAGCAATGTCAACTACATCAAACGTTTCACAAATCCAGAACACTTGGAAATTGCATCAAACATCCCTGCACCTGAACTCGCAATGTCAAGCGTCATCACAGGAGCAGAAATCTACTTGCCACTGGCAGACCTCCTCAATGTCGAAGAAGAACTGGCTCGTCTCGACAAGGAACTGGCTAAATGGCAAAAAGAACTAGATATGGTGGGCAAGAAACTCTCTAACGAACGCTTCGTCGCCAATGCTAAACCAGAAGTCGTCCAAAAAGAACGCGACAAACAAGCCGACTACCAAGCCAAATACGACGCGACAGTTGCACGTATTGATGATATGAAGAAGTTGGTGAAGTAGTGTGAAGTGAGATATACTTGGAAGATGATTTACACCTCACACCTGCTTTTTTATGTAGTTTGTGTTAAACTGATAGTACTGCCTCCATGGTGAAAGGAGAATATATATGAAACTAACAATAGAAAATATAGGTAATGTAAAGAATGCAGAAATTGAAATAAATGGAATTTCAGTTATTGCAGGTCAAAATGGCACTGGAAAAAGTACAATAAGTCGTTCTTTATTTTCAATATTTAGTGCCAATTATGATGTTATAAAAAAAATTTCTAACGATCGAACTAAAGCAATTAATGATTTTTTAGAAGACTATCTCTCTGATATCGAAATGAATCGTAAAAATAATTCTGAAATAGGGATTGCTAGAAGAATCGTTCCGAGTTTCCTTTATACAGAATTGACAAAAATCATTTCAAAAAATTTATTGATATTTCTTGATAAAAATTATAGTGAACATAATAATGAATCCCTTAAGAAGAGTATCATTGAATCAATTAATGAATTCAATAAACGAAATTCAAAATACTTTGTATTAAATATTAAGGATTTGGACCTAAATGTTTTATCTGAAAATATAAAAGAAATTTTATCTCAGTCAGACCAATCTATCTTTAACCAAATTTTAACTGCTCATTTAACTGATGAATTTCATAATCAAATAAATAATATATACGACCCATTGACAGGACTAATTTCTTTAAGAATAAAAGATGAACAAATAAATGTTGAAGTTAACAAAAATAGAGCTACTGCAGATAAATTGATAAATTTTAAAACAGATGTAGTATACATAGATGATGCTGCTGCAATAGTTGAAAATTTATTTTCAACTAAATTTTTAAATAAATTTTCAACTAAATTTTTAAATGAATTTTTAAATAAAATTGATTTAAAATTGGATCATAATGCTCATTTAATGGAGCAGCTTAGAGATGAAAGAAACAACACTTACACATTACGAGCTAAGATAACTGACAGATTAAATTTGGTGTTTAATGAAATAAATCATATATTGAAGACTGATATTGTTAATAGTTCAGAAGATGAGGAAGATGAAAAAAAACTTAATATAATCAATTATTCTTCAGGTATGAAAACGTTCTATTTAATTAAATCTCTTTTAGAAAATGGTGTGATTAGAGAAAATGGGACACTCATTTTAGATGAACCAGAAGTCCATTTACATCCAGAATGGCAATTGAAATTTGCTGAAATTATAGTATTACTTCAGAAAGAATTTGGATTACATATCTTAATCAATTCCCATAGTCCTTATTTAGTTGAAGCGATTGATATATTTAGCAAAAAAAATGATACAAATGATTCTGTTAAGTATTATCTTGCTAATAGTTCTATTGAAGATGTTACTGACTCGATTGATAAGATTTATGAGCAAATGTATGTTCCTTTAAATCGCCTTGAGGAGCTAGCGGAGGATTTTGATGGTGAGTAAAATAATTTTCTCTATATTACATGATTTTAATATTAGATTTTCTGAATGTCGTAGCGATATTAAAACCTGCTCATATGATTCTGATTCTAACTATAATTTGGTAAACTCTAAATATACTTGTTATAATTTTGATAAGATTTCAGAAATTATTTTTAAAAAACATAGCTTTGATAAATGGCAATCTGTAGATACAATTCTGCCTCTTCTTCCTGTAGATGCTGATAGTAAATTATATTTAATAGAGTTTAAGAATTCAAAAAATATTCCATATGCTAACGTTAGAGCTAAAATATTATCGAGTTTGTTCCTACTAGAAAATTTTTATGGATTGCAAAAAACTGATTATAAAAAAATAGTGACAGTTACTGTAGTTAAATCACAAAAAGGTAAAAGACATTTAAATGAAATTAGACAACATCAGGCAAAAATAAGTGGTAAGTCACCTTATAAAGTTGAAAATTTTAGGGCTTTAGAAGATTTTTATGGAATTGAATCTTTTAAATATCCCCCTGAAAAATTTATAGAATTTATAGAGAATAATAATTTAGTCAGTTAAAATTAAAATACTAAAATTTTATAGCTTTGATTAAAAACCAGCTCACTACACAACAACCCCTCTAAGTTCGAACCGCTCTGAGAAGTACAACATTGCAGTTTCTTCTCAGGTGTTGGGGGATTTGAACAAACCAACGAGTTCAGAGTGGTGTATCCTATGAGTTTGATAAGTATGCAAGCTAGAATTATTCATTTAATCAAACCATTCATCCAAAAGGCATTACAAATGAGTGCATGGGATGTTGAGTATAACTCTTTTATTACTTCTTCATAGAACTTATTATGAATGTTTTTTATAGTTCACCCCAATTTCACCATTTACCGATGACACAGAAAAACAATTGAAAGGATATTTCTATGCAACCAACTTACAACATTGACAACCCAAACTTGTCTTATGAAGCTAAGCGTGACTTATGGCGGATAGGTTTTGGTCTGCAGAAAGTTGACAATCTAGTGCCATCAGCGTATATGGAATCTTTGGCTGAGAAACAGTCCCGGGGTGAACTGACTTACGAGCAGGTTTATGAGGATGCAACGGCTTATCACCATACTATTGATGCAAGTACGGAAGAGGCAGACTTGGTTTCTCTACGTATTGTAGAACTATTGTCTCGAAGAGGCTTTAGCTTTAGTCCTGCGACCTTACTTGCTATTCATAAGGAGTTGTTTCAAGATATATTTGAACCCTCTATTCCGGTGGGGCAATTTCGTCAGACCAATATCACAAAGAATGAACCTGTTTTGAATGGTGAAAGTGTTGTGTACTCTGATTACTCCATGATTCAAATGACCTTGGATTATGATTTTAATCAGGAAAAACAAGTTGCATATGCGACACTAACTCAGGCGGATGTGGTTAAACAAATCCAGCATTTTATTTCAGGAATCTGGCAGATTCATCCATTTCGCGAAGGAAACACTCGGACAGTAACGGTCTTTTTGATTCAGTATCTTCGTGAGTTTGGTTTTGATATTGATAATACACCATTTCAGCAACATGCCAAGTATTTTCGTGATGCCTTGGTATTAGATAATGCAAAGATTTTACAGCGACGTCCTGAGTTTTTAACAGCTTTTTTTGAAAATCTCTTGCTCGGTGGTCAAAATGATTTGTCTTCAGAAAAAATGTATCTAGATTTAGACCTCGATTTTTCATAATCCTAATACTGAGTAAACATTGAATTTTAGGAAAAAATGAAGTAAATATTCTCACAAGAAAACGTATATCATCAAAGTTTTAGGTCACTTGATAATATGCGTTTTTTGAATTTTATAGACTGCTCGTTTAAACTCTATTTACCTCGTACATTCCGGAGCGAGATGGACTATTAGTCGCATACAAAATGAGTGCTATTCGGATTTTATTTTCGTGTACAATTTCAGCTATTCTTGTTATAATCAGCCTATAGGAATCAAGGAGGTGACTCTTATGGCTGTTTTTGTGTCTTTGGATGGAATTGTGGTAGAAGTACTTGATGTCTTTTCTTCTTTTGATGGGGATAGTGAGTTTTTCTTGTGTAAACGTCTTAAAGACAAGAGTCAGTTTGTGATGGAACGCTCTCAGTTCGAGGAGATGTTCCAACTTCAAAGTAGTCGCTTGACGACGCAAGAAAAATTACAATTGTTTACCTCTGTGTTTGCTGGCCGTTATGATGTTTATGCTAAGAGTTTTATCAATGATCAAGGGAAAATTCAGTATTTTCCTTCCTATGATTATGGTTGGAAGCAGTTGCTACCTGAAAAACGGAGTTTCCAGACATTGACGGATTCCGTTTTGAAATCTCATTTTCGTGGGGAGACAGCTATCGGTATCTTTCCTATGCACTTAGATGATAGCTGTCATTTTTTGGTACTGGATTTTGATGAAGGAGATTGGAAAGAAGCTGGTTTAACCATTCGAAGAATAGCCAGGGAACGCTAGATGGAAGCCCATTTAGAGATTTCTCGTTCGGGTCACGGACTCCATATTTGGTTCTTCTTTGAGGAAGCGATTCCGAGTCGAGAGGCTCGCTTGTTTGGAAAGAAACTGATAGAACTGGCAATGCAGGAAAGTATGCAACTGTCCTTTGATTCTTTTGATCGCATGTTTCCAAATCAGGATGTCCTTCCTAAGGGGGGATTTGGAAATTTGATTGCCTTGCCTTTTCAAGGAGAAGATTACCATCAAGGGCGAACGGTCTTTGTGGATGAACAGTTTCAGCCTTATGAAGACCAATGGAGGTATCTACAAGAAATTCAGAGGGTTTCAACTGCTAAAGTGGCACTGTTAATCCAAGAAGAGTTAGGCAAGCAAGAATTGGACAAGGAGTTGAAGATCGTCTTATCCAGTATGATCCAACTTGAAAAATCGTCTGTGACACCCAAGACACTGTTTTTCTTGAAAAATATGGCTTCATTTTCTAATCCCGAATTTTATTTAAAGCAGGCTATGCGACAGCCAACCTATCAAATTCCTGAGAGAATGTATTTATTTGGAGAATCCGATCATTATTTATGGTTGCCAAGAGATTTGCTGTATTCATTGCAAGATAAATTTAAGCAGGTATCTGTGGAAGATAGGAGAAAGGTACAAAGGTCTATTAGCGTGGAATTTAAGGGAGAACTCACTTTTGAGCAAGAGTTAGCCCTGTCAGATATGACTTCTAAAGAAAATGGTTTACTTCATGCGGAGACTGGTTTTGGGAAGACCGTTTTAGGTGCTGCTCTTATCTCTGAACGGAAAACAAAAACAATTATTCTAGTCCATAATAAGCAACTCTTAGACCAATGGCTAGATCGCTTAAACTGCTTTTTGACTTTCGAAGAGGAGGAGGCTATCCGTTATACGGCATCAGGTCGTGAAAAGGTAATCGGCTATGTTGGACAGTACGGTGGGACTAAGAAATGGCTGAGTAAACTGGTTGATGTCGTTATGATTCAATCTCTATTTAAGTTGGAAAATAGTCAAAGTCTTTTGGATGAGTATGAGATGATGATTGTGGATGAGTGTCATCATGTCTCTGCCTTGATGTTTGAAAAAGTTGTTGCTCAGTTTAGAGGGAAGTATCTTTACGGTTTGACGGCTACGCCTGAGCGTAAGAATGGTCATGAGCCTATTGTTTTTCAGAGAATTGGTGAGATACTCCATACTGCTGATAAGAGGGAAACGGATTTTAAACGGCAATTGCAATTAAGATTCACTTCTTTTGGTCATTTGGAGATTGAAAAGACCAAAGCAAGTAATTTTATACAACTTAGTGATTGGATTGCTACTGACTCAGCGAGGAATCAGTTGATTCTCAAGGATATTCTAGCCCAAGTGGCAGAAGGACGGAATATCTTGGTTTTAGTTAATCGAATTCAACAGATAGATGTCTTTGAAAAGTTATTGAAAGAGAAAGAGGTTGATGACTGTTACATTATTAGCGGAAAAACCAAAGTCCGAGAAAGAACGAGTTTACTGGAGACGTTAGAACAGTTAGATAAAGGGTTTGTTTTGTTGTCTACTGGAAAATACATTGGCGAAGGTTTTGACTTACCTCAGTTGGACACGCTTATCTTGGCAGCACCCTTTTCTTGGAAAAATAATTTAATTCAGTATGCAGGTCGGATTCATAGAAACTACAAGGATAAGTCTTTGGTGCGTATTTTCGATTATGTGGATATTCATGTTCCTTATTTAGAAAAGATGTTTCAGAAACGACAAGTAGCTTATCGAAAGATGGATTATCGTGTCATCGAGGGTGAGGAGAAACAATTCGTTTATGTTGATAGTAGATATGAGAAGGTGTTGAGAGAGGACTTAGCAGGGGAAAGACAGGAATGTCTGCTTATTTTACCTTATGTGCACCAGACAAAACTGATGAATTTTCTAAAAGAATTTAGGATTAGTCAAATTGAGATATGTATACCAGAGACGGTTGCAAATAAAGCATGGCTAGACCAGTTGAAGAGCCAGAAAATTAAAGTATCTTTTACTCAATCAAAAATAGTCACGCCTATTCTTTTGGTAAACAAGACCATTGTTTGGTATGGTGCAATGCCATTATTAGGTAAGGTAGATGAAATGACCATATTACGTTTGGAATCAGCTAGTATAGCTTCTGAACTAGTGGCAGGTTTACGATAGAGAAAACTTTTAAAAATTTCTATGTATGATTTTCATTTTTTAGTGAGGCTGTTGCCATTTTCATGTTCGAATCACATCTAACAAGCAGAAGTGAGATAGGTCTTGCAAGAATGGTAAAAATCTGATAAACTAAGTAGTAATTGAATAGGAATCTGCAAGACTAGTAGCCCAAGGGAAGTATATCAGGGAGGAGAGCCGTGACTGCAAGCTCTCTATATGAAAGCTGGGTGAATTCACTTGCGCATGGATTTAGAAATGAAGGTCTGACTTGTCAGATGAAAACGGATGGTACCGCGTGTCAACGCTCCGAGTGGAGTTTTTGGCATGTGGTTTTCTTTTTATCTACGAGAGACTGATGGAGGAATTATGTCAACTATTGAAGAACAATTAAAAGCGCTTCGTGAAGAAACGCTGGCTAGCTTGAAGCAGATTACTGCTGAAAATGAAAAAGAGATGCAAGATTTGCGTGTTTCTGTCCTTGGTAAAAAGGGTTCGCTTACTGAAATCCTCAAAGGGATGAAAGATGTTTCTGCTGAGATGCGTCCAATCATTGGGAAACACGTCAATGAAGCTCGTGATGTCTTGACAGCAGCTTTTGAAGAAACTGCTAAGCTCTTGGAAGAAAAGAAAGTTGCAGCTCAATTAGCAAGCGAGAGTATCGATGTGACCCTTCCAGGTCGTCCAGTTGCGACTGGTCACCGTCACGTTTTGACACAAACTAGTGAAGAAATCGAAGATATCTTCATTGGGATGGGTTACCAAGTCGTGGATGGTTTTGAAGTGGAGCAAGACTACTATAACTTTGAACGTATGAACCTTCCCAAAGACCACCCAGCCCGTGATATGCAGGACACATTCTATATCACAAAAGAAATCTTACTCCGTACTCACACGTCTCCAGTTCAAGCGCGTGCTATGGATGCCCATGATTTCTCTAAAGGTCCTTTAAAAATGATCTCACCAGGGCGTGTGTTCCGTCGCGATACGGACGATGCGACCCACAGTCACCAATTCCACCAAATCGAAGGCTTGGTAGTTGGGAAAAATATCTCTATGGCTGACCTTCAAGGAACCCTTCAGTTGATTGTGCAAAAAATGTTCGGTGAAGAGCGTCAAATCCGTCTGCGTCCCTCTTACTTCCCATTCACAGAGCCATCTGTTGAGGTGGATGTTTCTTGCTTCAAGTGTGGTGGAGAAGGCTGTAACGTATGTAAGAAAACAGGTTGGATCGAAATTATGGGGGCCGGTATGGTTCACCCACGTGTCCTTGAAATGAGTGGTATCGATGCGACTGTTTACTCTGGATTTGCCTTTGGTCTTGGACAAGAGCGTGTAGCCATGCTCCGTTACGGAATCAACGATATCCGTGGATTCTACCAAGGAGATGTCCGCTTCTCAGAGCAGTTTAAATAATGATTAGAAAAGTAGAAATGGTAGATGTTGAGGTGTTGGCTAAAATTGCCAAACAAACCTTTCGTGAAACCTTTGCTCATGATAATACGGAAGAGCAGTTACAGGAATACTTTGAAGAGGCTTATAGTCTGAGAGTTTTATCAACTGAGTTGGAAAATCCTGACTCCGAAACCTATTTCATTATGCATGAAGAGGAGATAGCTGGTTTTCTCAAAGTCAACTGGGGAAGTGCTCAAACTGAGAGAGAATTAGAGGACGCTTTTGAAATTCAACGCCTCTATGTGCTACAAAAATTCCAAGGATTTGGACTAGGTAAGCAACTGTTTGAATTTGCTCTTGAACTTGCTACAAAAAATAGTTTTTCTTGGGCTTGGTTAGGTGTTTGGGAGCATAATACAAAAGCTCAAGCGTTTTATAATCGATATGGTTTTGAAAAATTTAGCCAACATCATTTTATGGTTGGTCAAAAAGTAGATACGGATTGGTTACTGCGAAAGAAATTAAGGTAAGAAGAGGATTCTTCTATTGAAATGATAGGAAAGGAAAAGAACCAGTGTGGCAATGGTCATTCTGGAGAACTAAATTATGCTTGTATCTTATAAATGGTTAAAAGAATTGGTGGACATTGATGTGCCATCACAGGAGTTGGCTGAAAAAATGTCAACCACAGGGATCGAGGTAGAAGGTGTCGAATCACCGGCTGCTGGTCTCTCAAAAATTGTCGTCGGTGAGGTCTTGTCCTGCGAAGATGTGCCAGAAACTCACCTTCATGTTTGTCAGGTTAACGTTGGCGAAGAAGAAGCCCGTCAAATCGTCTGTGGTGCCCCAAATGTGCGTGCTGGTATCAAGGTTATGGTGGCTCTTCCAGGAGCTCGCATCGCTGACAACTACAAAATCAAAAAAGGAAAAATCCGTGGTTTAGAGTCACTTGGAATGATCTGTTCGCTTGGCGAATTGGGAATTTCTGACTCAGTTGTGCCTAAGGAATTCGCAGATGGCATCCAAATTTTGCCAGAAAATGCCGTTCCAGGTGAGGAAGTCTTCTCATACCTAGACTTGGATGATGAAATCATCGAACTGTCTATCACACCCAACCGTGCAGATGCCCTTTCTATGCGTGGGGTGGCTCACGAAGTGGCAGCTATCTATGATAAGGCAGTCAACTTTAAAGAATTTACTCTTTCAGAAACTGACCAAGCTGCAGCAGATGCTCTTTCTGTGGGCATTGAGACAGACAAGGCGCCTTACTATGCCGCTCGTATCTTGGACAATGTGACTATCGCACCAAGTCCACAATGGTTGCAAAACATTCTTATGAATGAAGGTATCCGTCCAATCAATAACGTAGTGGACGTGACCAACTATATCCTGCTCTACTTTGGTCAACCTATGCACGCCTTTGACTTGGATACCTTTGAAGGGACAGACATCCGTGTGCGTGAAGCGCGTGCTGGTGAAAAATTAGTGACTTTAGATGGTGAAGAACGTGACTTGGACGTGAATGACTTAGTTATCACTGTCGCAGACAAGCCAGTAGCTCTTGCAGGTGTCATGGGTGGTCAAGCAACAGAAATCTCTGAAAAATCTAGTAGTGTTGTCCTTGAAGCTGCTGTTTTCAATGGCAAATCTATCCGTAAGACTAGCGGTCGCCTTAACCTTCGTTCAGAATCGTCTTCTCGCTTTGAAAAAGGCATCAATGTGGCAACTGTTAATGAAGCCCTTGATGCGGCAGCTAGCATGATTGCAGAACTTGCAGGTGCGACGGTGCGTAAAGGTATCGTTTCAGCGGGTGAGCTTGATACCTCTGATGTGGAAGTTTCTTCAACTCTTGCTGATGTTAACCGTGTCCTCGGAACTGATCTGTCTTATACTGATGTAGAAGACGTCTTCCGTCGTCTTGGCTTTGGCCTTTCTGGAAATGCAGATAGCTTTACAGTCAGCGTCCCACGTCGCCGTTGGGATATCACCATCGAAGCGGACCTCTTTGAAGAAATCGCTCGTATCTATGGATATGACCGCTTGCCAACCAGCCTTCCAAAAGATGACGGTACAGCTGGTGAATTGACTGCGACACAAAAACTTCGACGTCAAGTTCGTACGATTGCTGAAGGAGCAGGTTTGACTGAAATCATCACCTATGCTCTAACAACTCCTGAAAAAGCAGTTGAGTTCACAGCTCAACCAAGTAACCTTACTGAACTCATGTGGCCCATGACTGTGGATCGTTCTGTCCTCCGTCAAAATATGATCTCAGGTATCCTTGATACTGTTGCCTACAACGTGGCTCGTAGGAATAAAAACTTGGCCCTTTATGAGATTGGAAAAGTTTTTGAACAAACAGGCAATCCAAAAGAAGAACTTCCAAATGAAATCAACAGTTTTGCCTTTGCCTTGACAGGCTTGGTTGCAGAAAAAGATTTCCAAACAGTAGCAGTTCCAGTTGATTTCTTCTATGCTAAGGGAATCCTTGAAGCGCTATTTTCTCGCTTGGGACTCCAAGTAACTTATACAGCAACATCTGAGATTGCTAGCCTTCATCCAGGTCGAACAGCCGTGATTTCACTCGGTGACCAAGTTCTTGGTTTCCTTGGCCAAGTGCATCCAGTCACTGCTAAGGCTTATGATATTCCAGAAACGTATGTAGCAGAGCTCAATCTTTCAGCTATCGAAGCAGTGTTTCAGCCAGCTGCTCCATTTGTGGAAATCACCAAATTCCCAGCAGTCAGCCGTGACGTGGCTCTACTCCTCAAGGCAGAAGTCACTCACCAAGAAGTTGTAGATGCTATCCAAGCTGCCGGCGTGAAACGTTTGACAGATATCAAACTCTTTGACGTCTTCTCAGGTGAGAAATTGGGACTTGGTATGAAGTCCATGGCTTATAGCTTGACCTTCCAAAATTCAGAAGATAGCTTAACGGACGAAGAAGTCGCACGATATATGGAAAAAATCCAAGCGTCTCTCGAAGAAAAAATCAATGCAGAAGTGCGTTAAACGATAGTATGATACAAATTCCCCCTCTAGTTTATGAACACTAGAGGGGTGATTTTATATAATACTCAATGAAAATCAAAAAGCAAACTAGGAAGCTAGCNNAGTAACCATATGTCTAAGGTAAGGCGATGCTGATGTGGTTTGAAGAGATTGTCGAAGAGTATAAAATAATTAAAATGTGATTTCTGTAAAAATACATCTATGATCAGAGTTTTGAAAACTTACAATGTCTAAATCTTTAACATAGTAGTGGTTTTTAGGCAATAAGATATGATCTATTGTTGCATTAAAAAGTTTTGGACTTTGGCTATTCCAAGTTCCTCTTTCAAAAGGTGGAAGTGCATTTAATGCGTCCCTATGAGAGCTTATTTTTGCAAGTGCTCCATGACGCATAGTTGCATTAAAATCACCTGCAATAATAGCCTTTGGATATTTTGAAGCCAATTGATTATGAATGATGTTTAAGTCTTGCTTCCAGATTTCCATTAAACCTGGCAGAGGAGGAGCAGTATGCAAAGCAATGATATCTGGTATATTTTGTTTTCTCGAATGTAATACAATTGTCCCGAACCGTGTTGTATGGAAAGTTTTAGCTTCTGTATAGAAACCATAACTTTTCTTGACAATCACAGTCACAGGAGCTATTCCACTGTCAGTAGGTGGAGAAGTAAAAATATCATAGTTGGCTATAGAAAGTCCAACTTGATGAAACAATAGTTTGATTCTCTGGTTTTCTTGCTCACCTCTGATATTGGTAGCTAGTTCAGGGAATATAGCCATATCGGCATCAAAATGGCTAAAAATTCGCTCAATATGTTGTGCTTCTATTTGATTAGCGACGTTCCAAGTTACTAATTTTAAGGTTTTAGTCTTATTTGATACGGAAGAAAGGGTTTTATCTGTTCCGAATAATAGTAATATGAACGATAGTAAGAGCAAGATGCTAGAATAAAACCGTATTTGTTTATTTTTCTTGTAAAAAGATAGGGAAAAAAATACGAAACTTAAAATAGAAACCATAGTTGCAGTAGCTAAGGGGAAGGCATAAATCTGTGCCAAGATAGGTCTGGTAGATAGCCAAATATTAAGATTAGAAGATGGAAAAAAAGAATAAGCTATGATAGGGATAGCAAAGAGAATGACAGAAAAGGCAGAGAGAAATATTTTAATCATTGTATGAGTACCTCGATTTGCAATGCTTGCTCGGAGCTAATGTGACTTTGTGACTTTACTTGATTGATACTCTTTTTCTTGTCTTCCTTATAGATTAAGTACAACCCAAGTAAAAAAAAGTCCAATTTAAGATTGAAATGATTAAAAGTCACGGAGATGCAAGACAATTATACTACAAAAGGCAAACATTTGACAATCGATAGTCGTCGCTTAATCGAACGATGGAAAAAAAGAAGGAAAATCAAATAGAGAAATTGCCTCTCTACTTGGAAAAGCTCCTCAAACTATCCACACTGAAATTAAGCGTAGGACAGTCCGAAAATGTCTTGGAAAAGGGTGCTTCAAAGAGATTTATTCTGCCGACTATGCTCAACAGTCTTATGAAAATAATCGCAAGCGCTCGGTCAAGAAATCAAGATTGACCAAGGAACTAAAGGAAAAGATTCTCCACTATCATAACCAAAAATTTTCGCCTGAAATGATGGTCAAGGCTAAGGGCGTTAACGTGGGAATTTCTACCATCTACTACTGGATCCATCATGGAAAATTAGGATTGTCAAAACAGGATCTGCTCTATCCTAGAAAAGGAAAAGCGC
>NZ_VMMR01000041.1:0-5393 GCF_013277285.1 Streptococcus sp. 339
CTTCTTTAAAGCGCTTACTCAAGGTCTCGAATGTAGATTTTATTTTTAGACGTCTCAATTGTCTGAGCGTCTGCCTTCTTGGGATGCTCAGGTCGAGGAGTGACCGTTCGCCAACCATGTCGTTTCAGGAGATAATAGAAACCATCACGTGTGGAAGTGCGACCAATCTCTTTTTGATAGGCTTCAAATAACTAATTGACAGTTACAAATTCCCCAGCCTGAGCAGCTTCTATATGACGTTTTAGAAATGCTTGTTCTTCTTCGTAAGTCATATATTCTCTATGACGTCCACCACGGGTCTCTTGAAGAAGCGCTTCTAAACCAAACTCCTTATATTTTTTCAAATTCCTCCAAACAGTTGTTTTATTGCAATCTAGCAGATCCATGATTTCCTTATAACTCTTTTCTTTTGAGCGAAAATAAATAATCTGTAGACGTTTGTGATATTTGGCGTACGATGAATCTCTTAGGAGTTGTTCAATTTTTTGTGTTTCTTCGTTTGTAAGTTTCATAACTACTATTATAAGATGTTTTTTGATTTTAGTACAGTATTATTTTATCATATAAATTAGGAGAGCTCAAATCAATTTAGAAGTGAATAGCATAAAAAGGAGGGGTAGGCATTCCCTCCTTTTGTGTTTTTTATAAGTTGTTTTCTATAGAAAGCTTACATCATGCCGCCCATCATGCTTGGATCCATTGTCGGAGCCGGAGCTACTGGTTCTGGTTTATTGGCTACAACTGCTTCCGTAGTCAAAATCAAGCTGGCTACAGATGCTGCATTTTGAAGAGCTGAACGGCTCACTTTAACTGGGTCGATGATTCCCTCTTCAATCATGTTGACCCACTCGCCAGTTGCTGCGTTGAAGCCTGTACCAACTTCAGCATTTTTCAAACGATCGATAACGATTGAACCTTCAAATCCTGCATTGTGGGCGATTTGACGAACAGGTTCTTCCAAAGCACGGAGAACAATATTGCGTCCTGTTGCTTCGTCTCCTGTCAATTCCAAGGTAGCAACAGCTGGAATCACATTGGCAAGAGCTGTTCCACCACCTGCAACAATACCTTCTTCAACAGCTGCACGAGTAGCGTTGAGGGCATCTTCAATGCGGAGTTTCATTTCTTTCAACTCAGTTTCAGTTGCGGCTCCGACCTTAATAACCGCTACACCACCTGACAATTTGGCCAAGCGTTCTTGCAATTTTTCACGGTCAAATTCAGAAGTTGTAGTTTCGATTTGAGACTTGATAACCGCAACACGGTGAGAAATCGCTTCAGGATTTCCTGCACCTTCTACAATAACCGTACTATCTTTGTCCACGGTCACTCTCGCTGCTTGACCAAGAGCTTCAATTGTCGCATCTTTCAACTCAAGACCAAGGTCTTCTGTGATAACTGTTCCGCCTGTTAAGATGGCGATATCTTCAAGCATGGCTTTGCGACGGTCACCAAAACCAGGTGCCTTGACTGCTACTACGTTGAAGGTTCCACGAATCTTGTTCAAAACAAGAGTTGGAAGAGCCTCACCATCCACATCATCCGCAATAATCAAGAGTGGACGATTGCTTTGGAGAATGCTTTCCAAAAGTGGCAAGATTTCTTGGATATTGGAAATTTTCTTGTCTGTAATCAAAATGTACGGATTTTCAAGGTCAGCCACCATTTTTTCGCTATCTGTCACCATGTACTGTGAAAGGTAACCACGGTCAAACTGCATTCCTTCTACGACTTCAAGCTCTGTTTCCATACCACGTGACTCTTCGATGGTGATGACACCGTCTTTGCCAACTTTTTCCATTGCTTCAGAAATGTATTCACCGACTTTTTCAGAACGAGAAGATACGGCAGCAACTTGAGCGATAGCTTCTTTATTGGCAACAGGGATGGCGTTGTTTTTCAAAGCTTCAACTGCTGCGGCAACTGCTGTTTCAATCCCACGACGAATACCGATTGGATTTGCACCTGCTGTGACGTTTTTGATTCCTTCACGGACGATAGCTTGGGTCAAGACTGTTGCAGTCGTAGTTCCGTCACCTGCGATATCATTGGTTTTAGAAGCTACTTCTGATACTAACTTAGCACCCATATTTTCAAAATGGTCTTCCAATTCGATTTCTTTGGCAATGGTCACACCGTCATTGGTAATCAAGGGTGAACCGAATGACTTTTCAAGAACGACATTGCGACCTTTTGGTCCCAAGGTTACTTTAACAGTGTCTGCAAGAATATCGACACCACGAACCATGGCTGAACGGGCATCTGATGAAAATTTAATTTCTTTTGACATACTTACTTTCTCCTTCTATTCCTCAATGATTGCCAAAATGTTAGCTTCGCCTACGATGATGTACTTTTCATCTCCATCTTTGACATCAAGACCTGCGTGGGCTTCAACTAAGACACGATCTCCAGTTTTAACACTTGGAGCAACCAAGTCACCGTTCAAGGTACGAACACCTTGTCCAGTAGCCACAACTTGAGCTGTTTTGGTTTTTTCTTGGGCTGAGCCTGCAAGGACAAAGCCCCCAACGGTTTGTTCTTTTTCTTCTATTTTTAAGACCACACGGTCCCCTAATGGTTTCAACATCTGATTTCCTCCATAATGAGATAGATATTATTAGCACTCTTTGAACTTGAGTGCTAATTCATAATTCTATTGTATCACTTGGTCAGAAATAGTCAAGAAAAAAGTCTGACTTTCTCAAGATAAAAAGCCTGAGACCAACTCAGACTTTTTAATTCTTAAAATGGCAATTCTTCCTCTTCCAAGACTAGGTCTGCCAAGTCTTGACCTGCATTATTTTCACGCATGGCACGTTGAGCACGACTTTCCAAGAGTTGGAATCCAGTAACAAGTACTTCAGTCACATAGTTCATTTGACCATTTTTCTCAAAGCGACGGGTACGCAATTCTCCATCCACAGAAATAAGACTACCTTTGGTTGCATAGCTTGCCAAGGTTTCTGCTAGTCTGCCCCATAGAACCATATTAACAAAATCAGCTTCACGTTCCCCGTTTTGGTCTTTGTAACGACGGTTGACTGCAATAGTCGCTCGCGCTACTGACTTGTCATTGTTGGTTTTGTGCAATTCTGGTGTAGACGTTAAACGTCCAATCATGATAACTTTATTATACATATTTTTTCCTCCTACTTATCTATTCGTAGGAAATCAAAAAAAGTTACAGAAATTTGTAACTTTTCGAGAAAATTTTTTAGTTTTTATGAACCATGAAACCTGTCGCTTGTTGATTGGCCATGATGGTCATATCTGTAATCTGAACACGACGAGGTTGACTGGTCACATAGACTACTGTGTCTGCGATGTCTGGTGCCTGCAAGGCTTCGATTCCCTGATAAACCGTCGCAGCTCGTTCTTTATCACCGTGAAAACGCACTGTAGAAAAATCTGTTTCAACAATTCCAGGCTGAATGGTCGTCACCTTGATATCCGTTGCGATGGTATCAATTCGCAGTCCATCCGAAAAGGTCTTAACCGCAGCCTTGGTAGCTGAGTAAACAGCGGCACCAGCATAGGCATAAATTCCTGCGGTTGACCCCATATTGATGATATGTCCTTGATTGGCTTTTACCATTGCTGGCAAGAAAGAGCGAGTGACTGCCATTAAACCTTTGACATTGGTATCCAGCATGGTCAACATATCCAACTCTTCATAGTCCTGATAGGGTGCCAAGCCAAGAGCTAGTCCAGCGTTATTGACCAATATATCAATCTGACCTATCGTTTCTAGAATATCGGAGCAGACAGTCTTGACCATGGCCATATCCGTCACATCTAGTGAAAAGGTCCAGACGGTTTGATTTGGATAGAATGCTGCAAACTCCGACTTAAGAGTTTCTAATCTGTCTGTCCGTCGTCCAGTTAGAACGACATTCTCACCCTGCTCCAGATAAGCACGCGCAATTGCTTCACCAATACCTGATGTCGCTCCTGTAATCACTACATTTTTTGCCATCTTATTTCCTTCTATCTGGTCTATCAGATACTAACAACTTCTTAGGCAGTCCAGTGTTTAGCTGGGTCGAATGGTGTTCCGACAACTTGGTCTTCTGATAATTCAATAATACCACGTTTTTGTGGAGCATTTGGCAGATGCAATTCACGAGGACTGCACATCATTCCAAAACTCTTTTCACCACGAAGTTCGCCTGGGAAAATAAGATTGCCTTTGGGCATCATAGCTCCAGGAAGAGCGACAATGGTTTTCAACCCCACACGCGCATTGGGAGCCCCTGCAACGATTTGCACGATCTTATCACTTGCGACTGCAACTTGGCAGATGTTGAGGTGGTCACTATCTGGATGGGCTACCATCTCAACAATTTCACCAACAACAAACTTAGGTTCCTTGTCATTGACAATTTCTTCTGTAAAACCTTCCGCCTGTAATTCTTGGTTCAAACAAGCGACTTGCTCATCTGATAAAAAGACTTGACCTCGCTCTGCAATTTCAAACAAGCTCGAAACCTCAAAAATGTTCCAAGCTACTGTTTCCCCATTTTCTTTGAGGAAAACACGGGCTACCTTGCCTTTGCGTTCCACATTCAGTTTGGCATCTCCGCTATTTTTCACGATGACCATAAGGACATCACCGACATGTTCTTTGTTATATGTAAAAATCATTGTTTACTTTTTCTCCTATTTCAATCCTGCTAAAAAATCGTTAATTTGCTCCTTACTTTTACGGTCGCGATTGACAAAACGACCGATTTCCTTGTCCTTTTCTAGAACAACAAGGCTAGGAATTCCGTAAACATCCCAGAGTTTGGCCAAATCCATATACTTATCTCGGTCCATTCGAATAAAGGTGAACTCTGGATTGGTCTCCTCAATCTCTGGTAAGACAGGATAAATATAACGGCAATCGCCACACCAGTCTGCCACAAAAAGGAAGACCTTCTTGCCCGCTTTTTCCACTAAAGATGCTAATTCTTCTAAACTTGCTGGCTGTATCATAAGACTTCCTCCTCATAGACTAGGTCTTCATTTTCATAGACAAAGGTATAATGACGGCCATCCTCAAAAATGACGCCACCAAGCAAGCTCTCCAGACTGCTTTCGTAAACTTGAACATAGAGGGTCGCAATTTCCCCCATGTCGGAAAAATGGTCTCGCACAATCTCTGTCAACTCTTCCTGAGTCTTCATGAGCTTACGGTCATCTGCAACTTTTTTCGTAGCAAGAGCAAGGCTTCCGATACCTAGCAGAGCCAAGCCTGCCATCCACATTTTTTTAGCTTTCATACCATTCATTTTAACACAAAAAAGGCTTCAGGACAAATGAGGAAGCAGCAGAAAAGCAAGTAAAAAGCCTCTTCCTTTAAGGAAAAGGACTTCTTATACTAAGAGCAAACTAGGAAGCTAGCCGCA
>NZ_VMMR01000041.1:5416-21247 GCF_013277285.1 Streptococcus sp. 339
TGTTTTGAGGTTGTGGATGAAGCTGACGTGGTTTGAAGAGATTTTCGAAGAGTATTATTCTTATTGCCAGGCGCCTGAGTTATCAACGTAGTAACCATCAGGTGTGTAGGTATTGCGAAGCATCTTACCTGATGAAGCTAGATAATACCACTTGCCATTATCTTTGACCCAATCATTCGCTAGCATGGCTCCAGAAGAACTTACATAATACCATTCTCCCTTGTCATAAACCCAAGTGCTTGCTTTCATGGCCCCTGAGCAATTAAAGGCCAAAAACTGTCCAATATCATTCATTTTTTTAAAAGCATTTAACACTACATCATCCACGCTGTAGGACATAGATACATCAAACGTAAGAGCCAAAATATCGAAAAATATACAACTTTTAAGCAACATTTCATTTTTTAAAGTCTAACAACCATAGAACTGAAATCAGAGCAAGGCATCAATTTCCTACTCTTAGTACGCCTATTTTGATTATTGAAGTGAAGATTTTTTATTTAACGTAGACAATACCCAACTTCCCAAAGGCCACATCTCCACGGATAATCAAGGTTTTGCTGGTTGGGGCTAGAGGAGTATCTGTCTTGGCTACACCACAGAAAGTTTCCACCTTCAAATCAACTCGCCAATGTTGAGGAACATAGATAACTGCATTGCCAAAACCAACTTCCACTTTCAGGGTTGCGGTATCTCCTAAAATCTCTGCATTGTCATAATATATCTTGGCATTGCCAAAACCAACTTCTACTTGGTCTTCTACCAATTCTTGATTTTGCTTGTAGAAAGTCCCAGTCCCAAAAGCGACTTCCTTGTCTATAAAAATGGTTTTTTCACCATCATACCACCATTTTTTCCCATTCCAAGTTCTGTTAGAATGAGTGAGTGCGCTGACACCCATTACGATTAAAATACTAGCCCAGAACAATGACTGATTTGGAATCGGTAAAATGTCATAAAAATGATTAGCAATCATGAGAGCTACAAAAGTTGTAAAAACTGCTGATGTCAGATGACGACGAAGCAAAGCTTCAACTGATTGATAGGCAAAAAATGCAATACCAAGCAAGGGCCAAATGTGCCCTCCAAGAGAAGGGATCCCAAAATTCCCCTGTAATAATATTAAAGCCGCCAAAATGAGCAACACAATACCAAATGCTTTCTTTTTCATGTTCTTACCTCATGTTTCTTAGATTTTCTTTTAGGAGGGATTGGTAATGCCGCGACACATGAACCTCCTTGTGGGTCTGATAAAAGGAAATAGTGCCCGTTCCTGAGAAGGACTTATCCACCGAATAGACTTGCCGAATATTAGCAATGGTCGACTTGGATACTCGACTGAAATAACGGGGCAGGATAGACTCTAACTCATAGAGTTTAAGTCGAACCTCGTAGGCATCTTTCGGGGTATGGGCGTAAATCTTGTTCCCCTCTGTTTCAAAGAAAAGAATTTCCGACAAGTCCAGATAATATTCACCCGTCCCCTTGTAAAAAATCAACCGAGGAGACTTGGATTCTTGCAAGAGCCGCTGTAAGTCCGCAATCTCATCTGTCAAAGCCGCTGCCTTGATGACAATTTCAGTTTCCTCTAAATTGCTGTCAATTTCGATTCGTAACTTCATTCCATCTCTTTTCTGACTCTACTATATCAAAGGCAAAATAAGAAAACAAGAGCAAAAAAGCAAGTGGTTACTTTAGGCACGTAAGTGGTTCTAGGACCGCCTTATACTCTTCGAAAATCAAATTCAAACCACGTCAGCGTCGCCTTACCGTACTCAAGTACAGCTTGCGGCTAGCTTCCTAGTTTGCTCTTTGATTTTCATTGAGTATTAACTTACAGGTCAAAATAGAAAGAAAAGCACACCCCACACAAGACCACAAATATAACCAACTACTACATCCTTGGGATAATGCACTCCCCCTAAGACTCTCACTAGACCGAGGAGGGCTGATAATGTCAAACAAATCATCCCCATAGTTAGACTAGCATGCAAGCAAGCCATGGAGATAATGGTTGCTGAAAAGACATGACGACTGGGCATAGACTGACCAGGACTATCTCTGTCAAGCAAGGGTTTAATATCCCATTCCTCATAAGGCCTAGGGGCATTGATTTTCTTACGGAAAAGAGACAAAATTACAAAACCTGACGCAGGGACAAACACATAGATACAGACCTGTTTCCCTAAGCCTTCTTGGAAATAGGTAGTGGCTAACAAGGTTAGATAAACTATAGGCATAACTACTGTCATCAACCGATTGAAAGTTCTTAACAAGCTCAGAAGAAAGGGCTTATTTTCAATCTTACTAGCAATGTGGCCATACCATTCTTGATAATTTTTCATTTCAATTTCTCATATTTTTCTAGAACTTGTTGAGATGTTTTCCCCTTGGCAAGCCAATCTACTAATTTATCCAAGCGACGTATTTCTTGCAACAAAGGATCATCAATTTCCTCAATACTAACCCCACAAATCTTTCCTGTAATCGCTATCCGTTCAGGAGCATAAGACGGCGCCTGTCGAAAAAAATCTCCATCAGTAAGATCTTTATTCAGACAAGTGAGGATGTCACTCACTTCATAACCTGTCAGCCAACTGGTCACTTGGTGAACGGATTCTGCCCTTCCCCCCTTTCGCTCGACCTTGGCAAGCAAGGCTAGATAGACCGCAACAAATTTCATATTGTATAATTTCTGACTCATACTTCTCTCTTTCTATGTATACTAGTATAAATAAGAAAAAGAAGGCCGTCAAGCCTTCTTTCGATTTATTCTTCTGCTTCGTATTCTGTAAATTGACTGTTGTAGAGGTCAGCGTAGAAACCAGCTTGCGCCATTAGCTCATCATGATTGCCTTGCTCGATGATATTTCCATCTTTCATAACCAGAATAAGATCAGCATTACGAATGGTTGACAAGCGGTGGGCGATGACGAAGGAAGTTCTGCCCTCCATCAAACGATCCATGGCTTTCTGAATCAATTCCTCTGTACGGGTATCAACAGAAGAAGTCGCCTCATCTAGGATTAGGAGTGGCGCATCTTTTAACAAAGCACGAGCAATGGTCAAGAGTTGTTTTTGTCCGACAGACAAGGTCACTGTATCATCCAAGACGGTATCGTAACCATCTGGTAGGGTCATAATAAAGTGGTGAATCCCTACAGCCTTGCTGGCTTCAATCACGCGCTCATCACTAATCCCCTTTTGGTTATAGATGAGATTATCTCAGATAGTTCCTTCAAAGAGCCAAGTATCCTGTAAGACCATTGAAAAGGCATCGTGTACTTCCGAACGCTTCATCTCCTTGGTATCCACACCATCGATACGGATACTTCCCTTATCAATCTCATAGAACTTCATCAAAAGATTGACAATAGTTGTCTTACCAGCCCCAGTCGGTCCGACAATGGCAACCTTTTGACCTGCATGAGCGGTCGCAGAAAAGTCATGAATAATGGTTCGCTCTGGTGTATAACCAAAGGAGACTCGATCAAAGACTACTTGACCTTTCATATCGCTCAATTGTCTTTCTTTATGGGATTCGTCTTCCATTTCCTCTTCAGCTAGGAATTCGAAGACACGTCCCATGGCTGCACTAGCCTGCTGCAAACTAGTAATCCCTTGGGCGATTTGTGAAAGAGGCTGAGAAAAGATACGAACGTAGGCCATAAAGGCAACGATAATCCCGATACTAATCTGCCCATTCAGAGCCAAGGCTGCACCAACGATAATCACCAAGGCATAGCTAAAGTTCCCAATAAACATCATAATCGGCATCATAATCCCTGAAATAAACTGAGATTTCCAGATACTATCATACAGACGATGGTTTAATGTTGCAAATTCTTCTTTCGTGCTCTCGATGGCATTATAACTGGTCACCACATTATGGCCAGAGTACATTTCCTCCACATAGCCATTGACAGCTGCCAAGTCTTGTTGCTGACTCTTAAAAAATCCCTGTGATTTGCCCATAAAGACAGACACGAAAGCAAAACCAACAAGAGTTGAAACAACCGTCACCAAGGCTAAAATCCAGTTCATCCCAAACATGGTTACCAAGACTGCTAAGACCAATAAACTAGATGAAAGAACTGTTCCCAGACTTTGATTAAGGGACTGGGCTGCAGTGTCAACGTCATTGGTTACACGAGACAAAGTATCCCCCTGAGAGTGTCCATCAAAATATCCCAATGGTAGGCTATTGATTTTCTCTGCAATGGCTCTTCTCAAACGCTCTGAAAAACGTTGAATAGCTGTTGTAAACAGAAAGGCCTGTAAATAATTTGATAGAAGTCCGATCACATAAATCACGGCCAAAAAACCACCAATAGCTGCAACCGCCGCGACATCCACACTTGTTTCCAGACCACTAGCAATGATATTGGTCATTTCCTTGATGCGGGTTGGACCATATACGGTAATGATATTGGATACGATTGTTGCTAGAAAGGCAATCAAAAGGGCAAACTGGAGACCTGCAAGATAGGGTTTACTCTGTTTCCAAAGAGACATTTTCTTATTTTCCATGTTCCAATTCCTCCTTCGATAGTTGTGAATAGGCAATTTCTTGGTAAACTTCGTTATTAGCTAGAAGTTCCTTGTGGGTGCCTTGTCCCACGACTTTTCCTTGATCCAAGACCAAAATCAAATCAGCATCCATAATCGTTGAAATACGCTGTGCAACGATAAGCTTGGTCATAGACTTGGTTTTTTCTGCTAGCTCTTGGCGTAGGACACGGTCTGTCTTGTAGTCCAAGGCTGAGAAGGAGTCATCAAAGATGAGGATTTCTGGCTTCCGAGCTAAGGCACGCGCAATAGCCAGACGCTGTCTTTGACCACCTGAGAAGTTGGTTCCTCCTTGGGCCACTTCTGACTCTAAGCTCGCTTCCTTATCTTCGATAAAGTTCTTAGACTGGGCCAATTCCAAGGCTTGCCACATAGCTTGTTCATTCAGCGGTGTTTCTTGACTGTGTCCAAAGTCCAAATTGCCCTTAACATCACCTGAAAAGAGAACCGCTTTCTGGGGAATATAACCAACCTTATTGCGCAAATCATTTAAGTCATAGTCTTGAACATTGACACCGTCCACCAGAATTTCTCCTTCTGACACATCGTAGAAACGTGGAATAAGATTAACTAGAGTTGATTTACCAGAACCTGTTGACCCAATAAAGGCCACTGTTTGACCAGCTTCTGCTCTAAAGCTAACATGTTCGATAACTGCCTCCGAATTTGACGCATAGCGGAAGGTCACATCCTTAAATTCGACCTGACCTTTGAGGTTTTCATCAGCCAGCTGCACTTGAGCAGGGTTTTGGATAGAAGAATGCAAATCTAAAACTTGATTAATCCGCTTAGCAGAGACCATAGTTCGGGGAAGAACGATGAAGAGTGCTCCCATGAGAAGGAAGCCCATGACAACCTGCATGGCATAAGACATGAAAACAATCATGTCACTAAAGAGAGGCAGACGCGCTATCGGAGCAGCGTCGTTAATCACATAGGCCCCAATCCAGTAAATCGCCACACTCAAACCACTTGAAATCCCCATCATGATAGGGTTCAAAATAGCCATAAGACGGTTGACAAACAAATTCAAGCGTGTCAATTCATCATTTGCTACTGCAAATTTTTCATTTTGGTATTCCTCTGCATTGTAGGCACGAACGACGCGAATACCTGTTAAACTTTCACGAGTAATACTGTTCAGTTTATCAGTCAGCCCCTGAATCAAGGACTGTTTTGGAAAGGCTAGCGTCATCAAAACGGTCGTCATCAAAACATTGACAATCACTGCCACAAGAACGGCCCAGAGCCAGTATTCTGAATGACCTAAAATCTTCCCAATAGCCCAGATAGCCATAATTGGACCACGCGTAACTACTTGCAAGCCCATGGTAATCAACATTTGAACTTGAGTAATGTCATTGGTGGTACGCGTCAAGAGACTAGGAATAGAGAATTTCTTAATCTCTGTCTGCGAGTAATCCAAAACTCGGTTAAAAATATCACTTCTCAGCCTACTAGTATAAGAAGCCGCCACTCGGGATGCAAAAAATCCAACTGCAACTACGGACAAGAAGGCAAGAAAGGACATTCCCACCATCATGCTTGCCGGCTGCCACAACTCATCTAAATTAGTTCCTTGACTACCTAGCAAATCCGTAATTTTCGAGATATAGGTCGGCACTTCCAACTCTAGATAGACCGAAAAGCAAGTAAAGAGAATGGCTAGTAAAATCATCCCCCATTCTTTTCTACTAATTCGTTTTGCTAATTTCTTCATTCTCTCCTCCTATCCCCTTGATATTTTCCTGTAGTTGACCGAGAACTTTCTCAAAAATCAGTAATTCATCTTCATCAATGTCTTCCATCAACTGCTTGTCTATGCGTTCAAAGAAGGCCTTAACCTGTTTCATCTGAGAACGTGATTTGTCCGTCAGACGAACAAATTTAGCCCGCTTATCGCTAGGACTCGCCTCCAATTCCACCAAACCATTTTGCACCATACGCTTGACCAAATTACTAGCAACAGACTTGGTAATATTGAGTTCCTGCTCGATATCTTTAATCAAGACCAAGTCTTGGTTTTTCTCACGATTATCCAAAAAACGCACAACCTGACCTTGAGGTCCACCCATAAATTCAATACCACAACGTTTGGCTTCCTTTTGCACCATGAGGTGAATCTGATGACCAAAACGCTTAAAGACTAACATCGGTTTATCCATACTAACCCCTTTCTAATCATTGCATTTAGTTCCTAGGAGAACTATTTTATCATTTTCAGAAAAGAGATGTCAAGAAAAAGTTTTCATGAGAACTATTTTCTTGATTAAAAAAATCCCAAGTGATTTTTTCACTTAGGATCATATTCTCTAGGTTAAATTAGAACCCATCTACGTTTGTGTAGATTTTTTGTACGTCTTCGTCGTCTTCAAGGACGCTGTAAAGTTTTTCAAAGGTTTCAAGGTCATCGCCTGACAATTCCACTTCTGATTGAGGAATCATTTCCAATTCAGTCACTTGGAATTCTTCGATACCTGACTCACGAAGGGCAACGATAGCCTTGTGAAGGTCAGTTGGCGCTGTGTAAACTGTGATTGTTCCTTCTTCTGCTTCTACATCATCCACATCCACATCTGCTTCGAGCAATTGCTCAAAGACCGCGTCCGCATCTTCACCTGCAAATACAATAACACCTTTGTTATCAAAGAGGTAAGAAACAGAACCTGAAGCGCCCATGTTTCCGCCGTTTTTACCAAAGGCTGCACGGACATTAGCCGCTGTACGGTTAACGTTTGAAGTCAAAGTATCCACGATCAACATAGAACCATTTGGTCCAAAACCTTCGTAACGTCCTTCTGTAAAGGTTTCGTCTGTGTTTCCTTTTGCTTTATCAATCGCTTTATCAATAACGTGTTTTGGCACTTGGGCTTGTTTAGCACGGTCGATAACGAATTTCAAAGCTGAGTTTGATTCTGGATCTGGATCACCTTTTTTAGCTGCTACATAGATTTCTACACCAAATTTTGCATATACTTTAGAGTTAGCTCCATCTTTAGCCGTTTTCTTGGCTACGATATTGGCCCATTTACGTCCCATTAGGAATCTCCTTTTTTCACATTTTAATCTTTCTTATTATAACACAAGTTTTTTCGATTTTCACTAGAGGAAATGGATTTTATTCAGTAAATCCAACTAGGATAGCACTTTTGTTGCCAAGATGGTCTTGCCTTTCCATCCTTATCAACATTCAAAAAACAAACTAGACCATTATCTGAAAATAGAAAGTTTCTACCAAGTTTGACAAAGTCCGCTCAAACTACTGTTTAGAGTTTGTAGATATAATCGACAAAAACAATCATACTGCACCTTTTATTGACAGTCTACTCCAGACATATCATAGTTCAAGTAAATACTTTGAAATTCAACAGTTCTTATAGGCGCTATTGTATTCTAAGAAATCAATAGAAGAATTTCTAACCAAACATCTATTACTCAATGAAAATCAAAGAGCAAACTCGAAAACTAGCCACAGGTTGCTCAAAACACTGTTTTGAGGTTGCAGATAGGGCTGACGTAGTTTGAAGAGATTTTCGAAGAGTGTAATTTATGTGTTCCTGAAACAGAAATGTATGCTCTTTTTGATTTCACATGATACTGAAGTTAGACTAGTACAACGGCACTTCTAAAACAAGTAAAAGGTAGCTAATTCCCTGTATAGCAAGGAGTTTCACTACCCTTTTTACTTTTTCTTACAGCTACGGTTTGATAGACTCATTTTAAAATCACGAGCCTAGTCATTTTCTACCTTATCCTCTACCTGAGGATAAAGAGTCGTTCCCCAAATAGAAATCGTCCGCTTACGCACTAGTGGCAAATCGGTTTTTTCATAAACCGTACGCCACCATTCCCAGGCAAGTCCGGTACACTCTCTAATTTTGACAGAGAGATTGCGAACATTCCCTTTTAAAGGAATACTAGTGGTAAAATGAGCCGTCAAATCCTGCCCATTTCTGTCCCAAGCCTTAGGAGTCAAAACTTCCTTACCTTGATTATCATAGGATAATTCATCCCAAGTAATGTAATATTGGGCAACATAGGCACCACTATGATCCAAAAGTAAATCTCCGTTTCTGTAGGCTGTCACCTTAGTCTCAACATAGTCTGTACTGTTTTGAAAGGTCGCAACTACATTGTCCCGTAAAAAAGAAGTTGTATAAGAAATCGGCAAACCTGGATGATTGGCTGTAAAGCGACTGCCTTCTTGAATCAAGTCCTCTACCATATCCACCTTGCCTGTTACAACTCGGGCACCCGAACTCGGATCCCCTCCTAAAATAACCGCCTTCACTTCTGTATTGTCCAAAATCTGTTTCCACTCTGTCTGAGGAGCTACCTTGACTCCTTTTATCAAAGCTTCAAAAGCAGCCTCTACTTCATCACTCTTACTCGTGGTTTCCAACTTGAGATAGACTTGGCGCCCATAAGCAACACTCGAAATATAGACCAAAGGACGCTCTGCAGAAATTCCTCTCTGTCTTAAATCCTCTACCGTTACAGTATCTTGAAACACATCTCCTGGATTTTTAACAGCATCTACGCTGACTGTATAATAAATCTGCTTAAAATTAACAATCTGAATCTGCTTTTCGCCCGAATGGACAGAATTAAAATCAATATCAAGAGAATTCCCTGTCTTTTCAAAGTCAGAACCAAACTTGACCTTGAGTTGTTCCATGCTGTGAGCCGTGATTTTTTCATACTGCATTCTAGCTGGGACATTATTGACCTGACCATAATCTTGATGCCACTTGGCCAACAAATCGTTTACCGCTCCGCGAACACTTGAATTGCTGGGATCTTCTACTTGGAGAAAGCTATCACTACTTGCCAAACCAGGCAAATCAATACTATAAGTCATCGGAGCACGATCGACCGCAAGAAGAGTGGGATTATTCTCTAACAAGGTCTCATCCACTACGAGAAGCGCTCCAGGATAGAGGCGACTATCGTTGGTAGCCGTCACGGAAATATCACTTGTGTTTGTCGACAGGCTCCGCTTCTTTCTTTCGATAACAACAAACTCATCGGGTAGTTGATTCCCCTCTTTGATGAAACGATTTTCAATACTCTCTCCCTGATGGGTCAAGAGTTTCTTTTTATCATAATCCATAGCTAGTATAAAGTCATTTACTGCTTTATTTGCCATATTCTTCCTCCTAATAAGTTCCTGGATTGAGTTGCATAAACTCAGACTTGTTCAGCGAAATCAGCCGTGGTTGGACTAAGTGATCCAAAATTTCCTCGTACAATTCTTCTGAGACATTGCGTCGCCGTCTAGCTAGATAAGAAGTCGGAATGACCGTATTATCCAACATAAATACCTTATCTAAGTCAATCAAGGTTGGTCTTGTAAAAGGATTACGAGCTAGATCCGGCTCTTCTATCATAAAGTTCTTGACCAAACGTCTGGTCAAGAGAGCTGGTTTGAAGGTCTGATTTTTAACCAACTCTTTGTTTTTAGTCATGCTGTTGTCAATACAAATATACATATGATTCTTCACAGCCAAATCGCTACTAATAGTCGGAAAAGGCAAATAAAGAGCTACAACATCTCCTCTCTTAATCAAGCAAGAGCACCCCCTTTTCTCCTAATGTAACATAGACAGGATTGACCAAGTCTTCTGATTGACTCAGTGTTTCCAAAGTTTGAGTTTGGCGCCCTGTCAATTTAGTAGCATCTTGTCTCTTCAATACAAAATGCTTGTCGCCAATAACCTTGACACTATAATCCTTCTCCAAAGCTGACTGGTAAATCCACATCAGATATTGTCTGTCCTGAGAACTCAAGAGAGAAGGATGTTCAAGTCTCCCGATAGTCTGATAAAAATCAAAAACAGGAGCCAAAGCTTGCCAATCTGACTGGCTAGTTGTCAAGGCTAGAAAAAGGGCTTTGCGAGCTGATACTTCTTGATTAGCCTTGAGAGTCCCCTTGCCCTCCAAGTTTTTTAAAAAGTGGGAAACTCCAGAAAGCAAATCTTTCTCTAACTGCGAGAAATAAAAACCTTGCCTTCCCAGACACAAGTCTCTCAAGTCGCTTTCTCTAGCAAATAAGAGTTCAAACAGTTGATAATAAAAGAAAAATATCTGGCACTGAGTTGCGCTCATCTTTTCCTTGTCGGCTTCTTTTTTTAACCAGAGCAAGGGCAATAGGTAGCTGGATTGAGACATTTCCTCCACCTCCTACTCTTTTTTCTCTGGAGCATCTGCACTAGCTGCCACTTCTTTTGACTGGATACTTTCCCACTGGTTGATTTCCTCTGAGATAAGACCTTCGCATGTCTTGACAAATAGGGCAAAAGTCTTGGTTTTTCCTGCATATTTCTCTGTTTGGCATTGATAGAGGAATTTTTCTCTCTCCAGGAGTTGCGCAGTCTTTTGGTAAGAAATCCAATGTTCCTTTGCATTATACAAATTGAGAATCCCTTCACACAGCAAGCCTAAACTGGATAAGGCAACCGAAATCAAACGGTAGCGATCACCTGGCATAGGAACAGCACAAAAGACAGCTATGAGGAAACCTGCCACGATTTCTGTTATTTTTAATACCTTATAGCGTCTACGATGTTGAACGCTTTTCTTTAAAAAATGAGCTATCTGTACGTCCAATCGATCTGTCAGGTACATTTCTTCTGGCGTCATGTTCGTAACCCCTTTCATTTACTTTGATAATCATAGTATAACATATTTGAATATCAAAGTATAGTAAAAACTGAACTATAACTTATTATAAAATCTAAATATGAAATATTTGTGAAATAAGGGAAAAATATCACAAAAAGGATGGAACAAAAAGTTTCAAAATGATAAAAACGCATAATACCTTGCCTTAAAAAGCTTGATATTATGCGTTTTATCAGAGAAAGATTTTCTGAATGTTCACCTCAAATTGAGTTTTTCCAACATTCTATCAATCACTATTCTAGCTGGTTTCCGACTCGGCTAAGTTTGACGTATCTTAACTGAGCAAGAACAGCTTTGAGTTTCTCAATCAACTCCTCTTCTGTGTGGTCAGACTCTTTCTCATTGGCTAGGAAGGCAACTGCTTGAGCGAGAGCTTCTCGTGCTTGGTCAAGGACTTTCGCATCTACATTTGTAAGGTCGCTTTCTTGCAGAACCTTAGTCAGTTCCTTAGTCAATTTCTTGAGTTCTGACTCTTTCTTGCGACGAGCGATGAGGAAGAGAAGGAGACCAAGAAGGGCGAGCAGGCTAGCAATCATGGTACCATATGGAAGATGACCTTGCTCTTTGCTTGTTTCTTGCATTTCCTCTTTATCCTTAGTCGCTTGCTTACCTTTCAAGGATTCGAGTGCTTCTTTGATCTTAGCAGTCATCTCTCTCAAGTCTGCTTCCGTCAAGTCAGTATTTCTAAGGGCTTCTTGACCCTCTCCGAGAATGATCTTCACAGCGTCGATGACAGATTGATCAATACCATCCAAGTCTTTCAAACGAGTTTCCAAGTCTCCAATCAAATCTCTTAAGACGGATTTATCAACCTGTTTCTCTTGACTCGATTGAGTGCCACCAGCAAAGGTTACACTTCTCCGGTTACGGATTGGTGGTGTCACACTGGTGTTAGTGTTGCCACCGTTATTAGTGTTGCCACCGGTGTTGGTGTTGCCACCGTTATTAGTGTTGCCACCGTTATTAGTGTTACCACCATTGTTAGTGTTGCCACCGGTGTTAGTGTTGCCACCAGCGTTAGTGTTGCCACCATTGTTAGTGTTGCCACCATTGTTGGTGTTACCACCGGTGTTAGTATTGCCACCATTGTTGGCGCTTGCTGTGGCTGTGACCTTATTGATTTCAGCAATACCAGCAGTCTTCGCATTCTCTACATCAGTTTGTGTCTTAGCTTTATCAATCTCAGCTTCCGCTGCTGTAACTGCTGCCTCTACTTGACGATTAGCGGCTTCCTTCTCTTCATTTGTGATATGAGGAGTTCCTGCTAGAGCGTTTTTCTTCTCGTCAGCTTTTCTGCGTAGTTCTTGCTTAGCTTGAGTGTTAGCAGTTCCTGTGGCTGTAACGTTATTAATTTCAGTAACTCCTGTAGTTTTGGCTGTATCTACCGCTGTATTTGTTGTTGCTGTATCTACGTTTGAGATTGCTGTTGTTTCTTTCTCTGTTACTGTTCGCTTAGCTGTAGCTTTTTCTTCATCTGTTAAGCCTGCTTGTTTGTCTATCTCACCTCGTTTAGTATTTGCGGCTTGTTTGATAGCTTCTTTTGCTTCAGGTTTTTTAGTTCCTGTGGCTGTAACGTTATTAATTTCAGTAACTCCTGTAGTTTTGGCTGTATCTACCGCTGTATTTGTTGTTGCTGTATCTACGTTTGAGACTGCTGTTGTTTCTTTCTCTGTTACTGTTCGCTTAGCTGTAGCTTTTTCTTCATCTGTTAAGCCTGCTTGTTTGTCTATCTCACCTCGTTTAGTATTTGCGGCTTGTTTGATAGCTTCTTTTGGCAAATCTTTCCCTATCGGGTTCACGCCGTTAATATTTTCCAACCCCTTGTGCAAGGCATCATCCACCTTAATAAGGCTGTCGGCATTTTCAATATCGCGTGTAGCTTGACGTGCATAGGTATTAACTATTGCAGTAGCACCATCTCGCTCTACAGACGAAAGGCTTCCATTCTTACCAAGGCTATCATTTTTACGTTGTCTCGCTTTCTCTATTTCATCCTTAGCATCACCTTTTGCCTCGGCATATGTTCTGGCATGCCATTGGTTTGCAAGAAATAATTCGGCCCCCTCTCTGCCTCTTAATCCAAAAGCATATACCAGTTTTTTAACATCATTATTTCCCACGGTATTAAATGACAATCTATATTTTCTGTCACTATTGGGCAATTCAAAATAGTATAACTCTCCTCTACTTGAATTGATAATGTCAAACTTTCCATCTGAAACCTTTTGATTTTCTCGGCTTTCAGCTCGTCTCTCATAAGGATTGGTTCCTCTAGGTCCCCTCCTTGCCAAATCGTTTAGACTTCCAGACGGCATTGGATTCAATGTGAATCTATTATTAACGCCAGTAGACGTCGTAGTCCCTTTAGTAACCCTACCAAATTGCGCTCTTGAGTCTCTAAGTAGTTCTAAAATACTACTAGTATTTGGAGATCTAGTTGTAGTTCCTCCACTTTTTTCTGTTATGCTAAAAGCATCCGAATTGTGTTTAAATTCTTGACCCGAAGGAACAGTAAACCAAACTTGTGTATTCCCCGGTAATCTCCTGTGCTGATTATTAATTTCAATATCCCAATGAAATCCATCTTCCGTTGATGTTACTGTAGCTTTAATATATTTTTCAGCCTCTGATACCAGCTTCGTTGAGTTATCTCTATATTTTCTATTTGAATAGAAAACATAGGTATACTTATCATAAGGAGAATTTCCCCTATCACCTGATTTCTCAAAATAACTTTCTTGAGCTGTTCTAAAGGCTTCAGAGTAGTTTTCGCCAACTCTTGCAGCTCTTGTAACTCTCGAACTACGAAAGTCAGAGTAGCCACCATCACGTGGTTGAGGAGTTACTCCTCCAGCTGTAGTTTCCTCACCATATTTTTCTTCCAGCACTCCTTCGATGAGGTCTCGGGATTTTTTCAGGTCGACTAGGGCAGCGGCAAAATCTTCTTGGCTGATGGTATCGCCTTTAGAAAAGGCTTCATTGAACTTATCAGCTGCTGCTTTTGCTGCTTGGATTTTATCTTCCGACGCTTGATTTTCTTTAAGTCGTTTGACAATAGACTCTAATTCATCTTTTAGTCTATAGACGCCGTTTTCACCTTCTGTCGTATTAGTGTAGGTTGGGAGTTCTCGTGGAGTAGATTGAGAGTTGGCTTCAGGTGCTGCTTCCTTTCCTCCATCAGTTGGACTAACTTGGTTCGCAACTGCTCCAGGCTCGATTGTTCCCCCTCTTTTACGACGCTTTCCACCAGTTGCTTGCTCAGTTGCAGTTCCGTTTGGTTCGACAAGCTTATTATTTGTCGAACTTGCTTCACCCAAGTCTGTCAATTTTGGTAGCGATGGCTCCAAGGCTTGATTGACACGGCTCGTCAGTTCTTCCATAGCTCTTACTTGCTCATCAACCTGCGCTTGCGTCGCTTTTGGATCGTCCAAAACTGCCTTAGCTGCTGCTAGACCTGCTTCCACTTCATCGTGGAGCGCTTTCATGGAGCTAAGAGTTAGTTTTTCCAACAAAGCTTGCAGATTGCCTTGGAGTGATTTAGCTTCTGTCGTTTTAGTGGCAGATGTGGGCTGGTCTTGCTCTTTTACTGCTCCTCCTTGAGAAGTTTCTTGAGCAGCTGGCTTCGTCTCTGGTTTGGTAGGAACAAGGCCAGCTGTTTCCTGCCCCTTACTAGCGTCCTCGATTTTAGTCTCTGGAGAGTTTGACTCCCCTGCAGACTGGAGCTCAGCCGACGGTTCAGTCTGAGAGACCTTCTCTGGCTCTTCCCCATCTGACTCCTGTGGTTCCCCATCTGAATTTCCAGCAGATCCAGCAACTACATCACTGGCTGTTGCCGAAGATACTGCAGGTGCCTGCGCTTGCACCCCATTTGCGAAAAACATCAATGCCGCAACCGCAACACTAGCAGCCCCAAAATGGTATTTACGAATGGAATAACGGAAAATTTTCTCTCCATTGCCATCATTCTTTTTCTTGAACATAAGTGAATCCTTTCCTCATCTGAGAGCTTCCCCGAGCTTAGAAAGCGCGCAAAAAGCCGACAGTCGATAATATATCAATCATATAGTAACACTTCTGACATACAAGTCAACCTCCTCGCTGACAAGATAGAGTCAGGAAAGGCAAGAAAAAAGCGACAATATATATATATGCACAGACATATAAAACCTTTTAATACAGCCTATTTTTTAACAAATAGCGAAACAGTTATACTACATTTATATATGTACAACACCTTTTTGTGCCAATGTTACAATATTGTTACATTTTAATTACACAATCGTTTCAAGAAATATGATGGAAACCTGAGTATTTTATAGTAATTCCCTTCCTATCAATTAGGTCAACAGTTGAGTGTTGAGTGTTGAATATTGAAACACCCTATCCTCAGCAAAGGACTATGATCAGCATTTCCTAGCCGCTAGGACGCTCCAAATCACCTATTCTAAGTCCACCATAGCTTGGTCAGTAAGATACAGACTGCAAGGCGACGCTGATGTGGTTTGAAGAGATTTTCATTGAGTATAATTTTAACTTCTTACTTTTCATTCCTATTCCTTAAGTCATAACCACCCGTGA
>NZ_VMMR01000042.1:0-23494 GCF_013277285.1 Streptococcus sp. 339
GTTTTGAGGTTGCAGATAAGACTGACGAAGTCAGTAACCATACATACGACAAGGCGAAGCTAATGCGGTTTGAAGAGATTTTCGAAGAGTATGAAATTGAATTGCTTATAAAAAAGCTCCATACACCGGATGTGTATAGAGCAATGGGGGCTTTATTTAATATAGAGTTCTTGGTTTTTCAAGACAATTTCACGTACGCTCGCAAATTTCTTGAGTTTTTTAAGTTCTTCTGGATGAGTGACGAGAGTGATAACATAACCTTCCTTGCCCATACGGCCAGTACGTCCAGCACGGTGAGTGTAGGTTTCGATATCTATTGGGATATCAAAGTTTACGACACATTCTAGGCTATCGATATCAATTCCACGAGCCAGAAGGTCAGTTGCAAGGAGTAGGGTTAGTTGCTTATCTTTAAACTTTTCTAAGATGACTTTTCTAAATTTGACATTAACATCACTAGCAAGAGAAACAGCCAAGATATCCCGATACTGTAATTTCTCCTCTGCGCTTCCAAGGTCTGATAGGCTGTTAAAGAAGACCAGACCGCGGAAATCCTCCACATGAGCTAGTTTTCGTAGCATATCCACTCGGTGACGTTGGTCTACCTGCATATAGAAATGTTGGATGTTATCTAGTTTTTGGTCAGAGAGATCAATGGTACGTGTGTTTGGCGCAATCTTTTCTTGGTCAAACTTAGTCGTCGCACTCATATAGACGAGTTGGTGGTCACGCGGTGCGTAGTGAGTGATTTTCTCAACAAAGTGAATCTGAGAATCATCTAGCAATTGGTCGAATTCATCCAGGATGATGGTTTCCACATTCATCATCTTGATTTTTTTCAATTTAATGAGTTCAAAGATACGTCCAGGAGTTCCAATCAGAATTTCTGGTCCTTTTTTTAGGCGTTCAATCTGGCGTTTCTGGCTCGAACCTGATAAGAAGAGTTGGGAAGTCAAGCCGATAGTCTCAGCCCACGTTTTACATACATCAAAAATCTGTCCAGCAAGCTCTGTATTTGGTGCTAGAATCAAGAGTTGCTGCGCTTTTTTCTTTTGTAGTCTGAGAAGACTTGGTAGGAGGTAAGCTAGGGTCTTACCGGTTCCTGTTGGACTTACTCCTAGAAGATTTTCTCCTGCAAGAATGGGCTCAAATAGTTGAGTTTGAATGGGGGTAAATTCTTGGAAACCGAGTTGGTCACTTAGTTCTTGCCATTCAGTAGGTAGTTTGCTTTTCATTTTTCTGCCTCAAATCTAATGCCAGCAGTCTGGCGCATGGTATATAGTAGCTCATGAACAGAGCCTGCATCATCCAGCCAAGTCTGGTAGAGTGTCTGGTCTGGTTGCTGAATCATGTGTGCAAATGCAGTGACTTCCTCAGTCATCGTATGAGGAGCCTGTTGAATAGGGAGCTGGACTTGATTGCCTTGGTGGTCGGTAAAAATAGCTGAGCGAAGATGCTCAATCGTGTTGAGGGTCAAGGTTCCATTTGTTGTGTAAATTTCGCAAGGAAGATTGGAAGTGATGTTTTTCCCAGCCTTGATATGAACTTGAAAGTCAGGGTAGAAGAGGATACCGTCTCCATTTAGGTCCATGCTATTGTCAAGCTGTTGAGCCATGTAGGTTGCGTCCTCAGCCTTTCCAAAGAGACGAACGGCAGCGTAGAGAGGATAAATCCCCAAATCCATAAGTGCTCCACCAGCAAAACGCTCTGAAAAGACATTGGGCGTATGCCCAGCCAACAAGTTAGGCATTTTGGAAGAATATTTGGCATAGTTGAAATCTGCCCCCAAAATTTGTTTGTCTGCTAAAAAGTTTTTGATGATAGTGAAAGCTTTTTCATGGTAATTACGAGCTGCTTCAAAGATAAAACAGTGATTTTTTTCAGCTGTTTGAACCAAATCCGGCCAGTCTTGTGGCTGAGTGACAGCTGGCTTTTCAAGAATGACATGTTTACCTGCAGACAAGGCAGCCTTTGCCTGAGCAAAATGCAAGGAGTTTGGACTGGCAATATAGACTACATCGAAGGAGCTCTTGAAGAAGTCTTCTAATTGATCAAATAGTTGGATATCCTGATAGCGAGAAGCAAAGGTTGCTGCGGTTTCAAGTTTCCTAGAATAGACTGCGACCAGCTGGTATTTCCCACTAGCATGGGCTGCTTCTATGAAGTGGTGGCTGATATCGCCAGTGCCAATGATACCTAATTTAAGCATAAATACTCCTTTTCTGATTTTAAATCCTTCTTTCATTATAACATAGATAGACGGGACTATCCAACAGAGGGGAAAAATTTCAAATAAGCGATTAGCTTTCTTCTGAAGAAAAGCTTTCTTTTACGAATAAATAGATAGAAGCATCAAATCTAGCAAATTAGATTAAAAAATGTGCTATAATAGAAGGAGGAGAAGGATGATTCTAAGACATCCGGGCATTAGCCCGACCAACGACTTGGTTGCTAAGAAAATTTTTAGCAATCCAGAAATCACTTGTCAATTTATTCGCGATATGCTGGACTTGCCAGCAAAAAATGTGACGATTTTGGAGGGAAGTAACATTCACGTCTTGCCTTCCCTGCCCTACTCGGCGCAGGATTTCTATACCAGTATAGACGTCTTGGCGGAGTTGGATAATGGCACTCAAGTAATCATTGAAATCCAAGTCCATCATCAGAATTTTTTCATCAATCGTTTATGGGCTTACCTGTGCAGTCAGGTCAATCAAAATCTTGAAAAAATTCGCCAGCAAGAAGGCAATACTCACCAGAGCTACAAACACATCGCACCAGTATACGCTATTGCAATTGTGGATAGTAATTATTTTCAAGATGATTTGGCTTTCCACAGTTTTAGCATGCGAGAGGACACGACAGGTGAGGTCTTAACCATCACAAATAACGGTCAGGAAAACCATCTGGTTAAGATGGCTTTCTTGGAACTAAAAAAATACAGAGAAACCAGCAAAGACAAGGTTCGTAAACCATGGTTAGAGTTTTTCGGGAATAAACCCTTTACCCAGCAGCCCGAGCGAGCCATCAGCCAAGCAGATCAACTGCTGGACTACAAGAGTTGGTCCGAGGAGGATAAGAAAATGTTTAGTGAACAACGCAGGCGAGAAGAACAAGCCATGTTAGCACAGGACTATGCCTTAGAAACTGCTAGGGCGGAAGGGATTGAACAAGGACTGGAGCGCGGTCTTGAACGTGGGCGAGCTGAGGGCATTGAACAGGGAATTGAACGTGGACGAGCTGAAGGCATCGAACAGGGATTAAAAGTAAGTTTAGCAAATCTAGTTCGTCAAGGTCTTCTAACACCTGAGGTTGCGAGTGAGCAATTAGGCATGACTGTGGCTGAGTTTGAAGAACTATTGAAAGAGCATCATAAATAAGACCTAAAAAATACAGAGAAACCAGCAAAGACGAGGTTCGCAAGCCGTGGTTGGAGTTTTTTGGCAACAAGCCCTTTACCGAGCGAGTCATCAGCCAAGTAGACCAACTGCTGGATTAAAAATTAGGAAATATCGTGTAGAAAATAGTAACAGATTTTATCTCTTTGTGGGATGAAGTCTGTTTTTTTGTATGATGGGCAGGTCCTACATCTGAGTGGCAAGTTCTCCGTAGGTATCCGCTATTGGTTAATGCATAGCATATCTGAATGAAATAAGAACTAAACAAATCAGTCAGGAAAGTCAAAGTAATTTCTATTATAGTAGATTGAAACTAGAATAGTGCGCCTCTACTTCTAAAACATTGTTAGAAATCGATTTGACTGTCCTGATCGAATCGTCCTATTCTTATTTCATTTTACAATATAAAAGAAATAAATACGGCTGACTATCCTGATTTTTATAATCAAGCGATTACTGAAATAAGAAATGGGATAAAATAGATAGAGATGTTACATAAGAAATTGTAAGAGGTCTGTTCCCTCTTGATAAAATGACTCTCGCACCCAAAATAGCATCATATTCGGTGCAAAGGAGGTGCGATAGATGAACGATAAGCAGGAAATAGTAAACAGGATAGAAAATTTTGAATCGAATCAAGTTTTTATAGCAAATGATTTCTTTGAAATTGTAGGATATGAAACTGTTCGTAGTACATTAAATCGTCTTGTAAAAGACAAAAAGGTTACTCGCATTTTGAAAGGTATTTATTATAAACCAAAATATATAGAACTGATTGGAGAGTATGCAATGGCCTCTGTGGATGAAGTTGCTGATGCTATTGCTAGAAAATATAATTGGACCATTGCTCCATCGGGAAACACAGCCCTTAATTTACTTGGTCTATCTACGCAGGTACCAGCAAAATGGATCTATATATCAGATGGAAGATATGCCAGTTTTAATGTTGGTAAGGCAAGAATAGAATTTAAGCATAGAAATAATGGAGATATTTCAAATATGTCAACCTTAACTGCAATGGTGATACAATCTGTCAAGGCAATGGGGAAAGAGAACATTACTTCTCAGCAGATTGACTACTTACGGAAAAAATTATCTGAAGAAGAAAAGTCAACATTACTAGCTGAAGGTAAAACTACAAGTGTCTGGGTATATAGTATTATCAAGAAAATATCAGAGGTATAGGGATGTTTGAGGATAAATCGACTGGGAAAAATAAATCAATTTCTCAGAATGTTTTTAGAAGTGACGGTGTCTATTCTAGCTTCAATCTACTAGAAATTCCATAGATAGAAAACTAGATGGTTCCTATAGATAGGGCTGATCTAGTTGATGTGAGATGCTTTGGCTTGCTAGAGGAATTGTGGATTGCCAAACTGTATCATTGAAATTATTGCTTAAATTTGTTATGATATAAATATGAATAAAAGTAGACTGGGACGTGGCAGACACGGGAAAAAGAGACATATATTATTGGCTTTGATTGGTATTTTAGCAATTTCTATTTGCCTATTAGGCGGATTTATTGTTTTTAAAATGTATCAGCAAAAAAGCTTTGAGCAAAAGATTGAATCGCTCAAAAAAGAGAAAGACGATCAATTGAGTGAGGGAAATCAGAAGGAGCATTTTCGTAAGGGACAAACCGAAGTGATTACCTATTATCCTCTCCAAGGGGAGCAAGTGATTTCGTCTGTTAAGGAGCTGATAAATCAAGATATTAAGGACAAGCTAGAAAGTAAGGACAATCTTGTTTTCTACTATACAGAGCAAGAAGAGTCAGGTTTAAAGGGAGTCGTCAATCGTAATGCGACGAAACAAATCTATGATTTAGTTGATTTTAAGGTTGAAGAGACTGAAAAGACCAGCCTAGGAAAGGTTCACTTAACAGAAGATGGGCAACCTTTTACACTTGACCAACTGTTTTCAGATGCTAGTAAGGCCAAGGAACAGCTGATAAAAGAATTGACTTCCTTCTTACAGGATAAGAAATTGGAGCAAGACCAGAGTGATCAGATTGTTAAAGGTTTCTCCGACCAAGACTTATCTGCATGGAATTTTGATTATAAGGATAGTCAGATTATCCTTTATCCGAGTCCTGCGGTTGAAAATTTAGAAGAGATAGCCTTACCAGTATCTACTTTCTTTGATGTTATCCAATCTTCGTACTTACTCGAAAAAGATGCTGCCTTGTACCAGTCTTATTTTGATAAGAAACATCAAAAAGTTGTCGCTCTAACCTTTGATGATGGTCCAAATCCAGCAACGACTCCGCAGGTATTAGAGACTCTAGCTAAATATGGTGTTAAAGCCACTTTCTTTGTGCTTGGGAAAAATGTTTCTGGGAATGAGGACTTGGTGAAAAGGATAAAATCTGAAGGTCATGCTGTTGGAAACCATAGTTGGAGCCATCCGATTCTCTCGCAACTCTCTCTTGATGAAGCTAAAAAACAAATTACTGATACTGAGGATGCGCTAACTAAGGTGCTGGGTTCTAGTTCAAAACTCATGCGTCCGCCTTATGGAGCCATTACAGACGACATTCGCAATAGCCTCGATTTGAGCTTTATCATGTGGGATGTGGATAGTCTGGACTGGAAGAGTAAAAATGAAGCATCTATTTTGACAGAAATTCAGCATCAAGTAGCTAACGGCTCTATCGTTTTGATGCATGATATTCACAGTCCGACAGTCAATGCCTTGCCAAGGGTCATTGAGTATTTGAAAAATCAAGGTTATACCTTTGTGACCATACCAGAGATGCTCAATACTCGCCTAAAACCTCATGAGCTGTATTATAGTCGTGATGAATAAGCAAGAAAAAATAGGTTCTGTCAGATATGTGATAGACTTATTTTTTACAAAAGATAGTACTAATTAGCAAAAAAATTATGCTATAAATGATAAATAAAATAGAAGGAGAAGCATATGAATACCTATCAATTAAATAATGGAGTAGAAATTCCAGTTCTAGGATTTGGAACTTTTAAGGCTAAGGATGGAGAAGAAGCCTATCGTGCAGTGTTAGAAGCCTTGAAGGCTGGTTATCGTCATATTGATACGGCGGCGATTTATCAGAATGAAGAAAGTGTTGGTCAAGCAATCAAAGATAGCGGAGTTCCACGAGAGGAATTGTTCGTAACTACCAAGCTGTGGAATAGCCAACAAACCTATGAGCAAGCTCGTCAGGCTTTTGCAGAGTCTTTAGCGAAGTTGGGCTTGGATTATTTGGATCTGTATTTGATTCATTGGCCAAATCCAAAACCGCTTAGAGAAAATGACGCATGGAAAATCCGAAATGCTGAGGTCTGGAGAGCGATGGAAGACCTCTATCAAGAAGGCAAGATCCGTGCTATCGGCGTTAGCAATTTTCTTCCCCATCATTTGGATGCCTTGCTTGAAACTGCAACTATCGTTCCTGCGGTCAATCAAGTTCGCTTGGCGCCAGGTGTGTATCAAGATCAAGTCGTAGCTTACTGTCGTGAAAAGGGAATTTTATTGGAAGCTTGGGGGCCTTTTGGACAAGGAGAACTGTTTGATAGCAAGCAAGTCCAAGAAATCGCAGCAAATCACGGAAAATCGGTTGCTCAGATAGCCTTGGCCTGGAGCTTAGCAGAAGGATTTTTACCACTTCCAAAATCTGTCACAGCCTCTCGTATTCAGGCTAATCTTGATTGCTTTGAAATTGAATTAAGTCAAGAGGAACGAGAAACCTTAAAAACGATTGCTGTTCAATCTGGTGCTCCACGAGTTGATGATGTGGATTTTTAGAAAATCATAAAAAGAATTGTACATTGTTCTAATTTTTGATATAATAGTCAGCAGGAAAGAAAGTCTTATGGCGTTCTTCAAGCGAGCTTGGGATAGTGGGAGCCAAGTAGGGCAAAATAAAGTGCTGGCGCTTTCTGTACTATTTTCAAAAACAATGAAGTAATAAATTAGGGTGGAACCGCGTTTCTGACGCCCCTAGGTTAAATCAACCTAGGATTGTCGGATGCGGTTTTTTGCTTATGTAGTCTATTGTGTGAAAGAAAGGAGAGCCGTGGACAACCTTTATCTTGTAAAAGACGATAGTTAACTAGCTGCATTTCGTGATTTTGTAGTAAGAAATACTAAAAAGTTGAAAGATTATCAATCTTTTTTAAAGAATGAACTTGCAGTCTGTGATTTACCGCAAGCCGTTATTTGGTCAAGTTTTAGTGCTGCTACACAGATTATTAGGGAAAGTACTGTTCCAGCCTATACAAATAATAGACGAATGGTTATGACGCCTGATTTAGCTGTTTGGAAAGAGTTGTATTTGTATCAGTTGCTGGACTACGAGTGTTCCCAGCAAACTCAAGCAATAGAAAGTCATTATCATTCTTTATCTGAAAATTTCCTCTTACAGATTGTAGGACATGAGTTAGCTCATTGGTCGGAACATTTTTTAGATGATTTTGATGGTTACGACTCTTATATCTGGTTCGAAGAGGGGATGGTTGAATATATTAGTCGCAAGTATTTCTTGACAGAAGAGGAATTTCAAGCGGAAAAAATTTGTAATCAGTCTCTTGTAGAACTTTTTCAGAAGAAATATGGTTGGCATTCATTGAATGATTTTGGTTCTTCGACTTATGATAAGAACTATGCAAGTATTTTTTACGAATACTGGCGCAGTTTTTTGACAGTAGATAAGTTGGTAGAAAATCTAGGTAGTGTACAAGCGGTCTTCGATTCTTATCATTTATGGGCAAATACAGATAAAACTCTTCCCTTGTTAAATTGGTTTGTTCAGCAGAAATTAATTGAAAAAGAAATATAAAAACTAAAGGAGTAAACAATGTCTAAGAAATTAACATTTCAAGAAATTATTTTGACTTTGCAACAATTTTGGAATGACCAAGGTTGTATGCTTATGCAGGCTTATGATAATGAAAAAGGTGCGGGAACAATGAGTCCTTACACTTTCCTTCGTGCTATCGGACCTGAGCCATGGAATGCAGCTTATGTAGAGCCATCACGTCGTCCTGCTGACGGTCGTTACGGAGAAAATCCTAACCGTCTTTACCAACACCACCAATTCCAAGTGGTCATGAAGCCATCTCCATCAAATATCCAGGAACTTTACCTTGAGTCTTTGGAAAAATTGGGAATCAATCCTTTGGAACACGATATTCGTTTCGTTGAGGACAACTGGGAAAACCCATCAACTGGTTCAGCTGGTCTTGGTTGGGAAGTTTGGCTTGATGGGATGGAAATTACTCAGTTCACTTATTTCCAACAAGTCGGTGGATTGGCAACTGGCCCTGTGACTGCGGAAGTTACCTATGGTTTGGAACGTTTGGCTTCTTACATCCAAGAAGTAGATTCTGTCTATGATATTGAGTGGGCCGATGGTGTAAAATACGGAGAAATCTTTATCCAGCCTGAGTACGAGCATTCAAAATATTCATTTGAAATTTCGGATCAAGAAATGTTGCTTGAAAACTTTGATAAGTTTGAAAAAGAGGCTGGTCGTGCCTTGGAAGAAGGCTTGGTTCACCCTGCCTATGACTATGTTCTCAAATGTTCACACACCTTTAACCTGCTTGATGCGCGTGGTGCCGTATCTGTAACAGAGCGCGCAGGCTATATCGCTCGTATCCGTAACTTGGCTCGAGTTGTAGCCAAAACCTTTGTCGCAGAACGCAAACGCCTAGGCTACCCACTTTTAGATGAAGCAACACGAGCTAAACTCCTAGCAGAAGACGCAGAATAAAGAGAGTGAGAAATTACGAAAATGGGCGAACAGAGTGAGCCCTGAGCCAGTTGCCGCAGTGATGAAGGTATCCTTAGTGAAACTAAGGATACTAGGCAAAATTGGAGACTTTTGGCTCCAATTTTAGCAATGAAACAACGAAGTTGGTTGCTTGTGTGCCCATCACATAAGGCAAACTGGAAAATAAAAAGATATTTTTCGGAGAAAAAACATGACAAAAAACTTATTAGTAGAACTCGGTCTTGAAGAATTACCAGCCTATGTTGTCACACCAAGTGAAAAACAACTAGGCGAAAAAATGGCAGCCTTCCTCAAGGAAAACCGCTTGTCTTTTGAAGCTATTCAGACCTTCTCAACCCCACGTCGTTTGGCTGTTCGTGTGACGGGTCTTGCAGACAAACAGTCTGATTTGACAGAAGATTTCAAGGGTCCAGCAAAGAAAATTGCCTTGGATAGTGATGGAAACTTTACCAAAGCAGCTCAAGGATTCGTCCGCGGGAAAGGCTTGACGGTTGAAGATATCGAATTCCGTGAAATCAAGGGTGAAGAATATGTCTATGTTACCAAGGAAGAAATTGGTCAAGCAGTTGAAGCCATTGTTCCTGGTGTTGTAGATGTTTTGAAGTCCTTGACTTTCCCTGTCAGCATGCACTGGGCTAACAACACCTTTGAATACATCCGTCCTGTTCACACTTTAACTGTTCTTTTAGATGAAGAAGAGTTTGATTTGGATTTCCTTGATATTAAGGGAGGGCGTGTGAGCCGTGGCCATCGTTTCTTGGGAAAAGAAACTAAGATTCAGTCAGCATTGAACTATGAAGAAGACGTTCGTAAGCAGTTTGTAATCGCGGATCCTCGTGAACGTGAGCAAATGATTGTTGACCAAATCAAAGCAATCGAAACTGAGCATGGTGTAGGTATCGAAATTGATGCTGATTTGCTGAATGAAGTCTTGAACTTGGTTGAATACCCAACTGCCTTTATGGGAAGTTTTGATGCCAAATACCTTGAAGTTCCAGAAGAAGTTTTGGTGACTTCGATGAAGGAACACCAACGTTACTTTGTTGTTCGTGATCAAGATGGTAAACTCTTGCCAAACTTCATTTCTGTTCGTAACGGAAACGCAGAACATTTGGAAAATGTCATCAAAGGAAATGAAAAAGTCTTGGTGGCTCGTTTGGAAGATGGTGAATTCTTTTGGCGTGAAGATCAAAAATTGGTCATTTCAGATCTTGTTGAAAAATTAAACAATGTGACTTTCCATGAGAAAATTGGTTCCCTTCGTGAACACATGATTCGTACTGGTCAAATTGCTATTCTCTTGGCAGAAAAAGCAGGCTTGTCAGCGGATGAAACGATTTACCTAGCCCGTGCAGCAGCCATTTACAAGTTTGACTTATTGACAGGTATGGTTGGCGAATTTGACGAGCTTCAAGGAATTATGGGTGAAAAATATGCCCTTCTTGCTGGGGAAACTCCAGCGGTAGCAGCTGCTATTCGGGAACACTACATGCCTACATCAGCCGAAGGAGAACTTCCAGAGAGCAAGGTCGGCGCAGTGCTTGCCATTGCAGACAAATTGGATACGATTTTGAGCTTCTTCTCAGTAGGTTTGATTCCATCAGGTTCTAATGACCCGTATGCCCTTCGTCGCGCGACCCAAGGTGTGGTTCGTATCTTGGATGCCTTTGGTTGGCACATTGCTATGGATGAGCTGATTGATAGCCTTTATGCTTTGAAATTTGACAGCTTGACTTATGAAAATAAAGCAGAAGTGATGAACTTTATCAAGGCTCGTGTTGATAAGATGATGGGTTCTACTCCAAAAGACATCAAGGAAGCCGTTCTTGCAGGATCAAACTTTGTTGTGGCGGATATGTTGGAAGCAGCAAGTGCTCTCGTAGAAGCAAGCAAGGAAGAAGACTTTAAACCATCTGTTGAATCACTTTCTCGTGCCTTTAACTTGGCTGAGAAGGCAGAAGGAGTAGCTACAGTTGATTCAGCTCTCTTTGAAAATGATCAAGAAAGAGCCTTAGCAGAAGCAGTAGAATCACTCGTTTTGTCAGGTACTGCCAGTCAGCAATTGAAACAACTCTTTGCGCTTAGCCCTGTCATCGATTCCTTCTTTGAGAATACTATGGTTATGGCTGAAGATCAGACTGTTCGACAAAATCGTTTGGCAATCTTGTCGCAATTAACCAAGAAAGCAGCTAAACTTGCACGTTTTAACCAAATCAATACCAAATAAAATCTGTTAAACGGATTAAATCTTATCATAAAGGAGAGAAACATGGATCCTAAAAAAATTGATCGTATTAACGAGCTTGCCAAAAAGAAAAAAACAGAAGGCTTGACCCCAGAAGAAAAAGTAGAACAAGCCAAACTACGTGAGGAGTACATCGAAGGTTATCGTCGCACTGTTCGTCACCATATTGAAGGAATCAAAATTGTGGACGAAGAAGGGAACGATGTTACACCAGAAAAACTACGCCAAGCCCAACGTGAAAAAGGTTTACATGGCCGTAGTCTCGATGATCCAAATTCGTAATATGTATTCTTTCTTTTTTAAAACTAAATGACTATAACATGAGATTTCCTTTCTCTTTTTACATAATACAATTTTAAAACTCCATTGAAACAGTTGTCTCTATAGAGTAGGAATTCCTGAAGAACAGCTTAGGTGACCTTCTTTATCGATGAGGATGGCTTCGATGCCCTCAAAACTTTCGACTTGCCAGAGGATAGAAGCATGTCTTTCTCCAAAGAGTCGAGTCGTTCAGATTTCGCCATCGACTGATTTATCAGAGATGATTGTTAGACTCGCTAGTTCCGTTTCAACAGGATATCCTGTTTGATTAGACTTCCTGCGAAACAATATATGGTAGAATAGTTCTATGAATTATGAAGCAAGTAAACAACTAACTGATGCACAATTTAAGCGCCTTGTTGGTATTCAGCGTACCACTTTTGAAGAGATGTTAGCTGTATTAAAAAGAGCTTATCAACGTAAACACGCAAAAGGGGGACGAAAACCTAAATTAAGCCTAGAAGACCTTCTTATGGCCACTCTTCAATATGTGCGAGAATACCGCACTTATGAACAAATTGCGGCTGATTTTGGTATTCACGAAAGCAACTTAATCCGTCGGAGCCAATGGGTTGAAGTAACTCTTGTTCAAAGTGGTGTTACGATTTCAAGAACTCCTCTCAGTTCTGAGGACACGGTAATGATTGATGCGACGGAAGTAAAAATCCATCGCCCTAAAAAACAATTAGCGAATGATTCTGGTAAAAAGAAATGCCACGCTATGAAGGCTCAAGCGATTGTCACAAGTCAAGGGAGAATTGTTTCTTTGGATATCGCTGTGAACTATTATCATGATATGAAGTTGTTCAAAATGAGTCGCAGAAATATCGGACAAGCTGGTAAAATCTTGGCTGACAGTGCTTATCAAGGGCTCATGAAGCTATATCCTCAAGCACAAACTCCACGTAAATCCAGCAAACTCAAGCCACTAACAGCTGAAGAGAAAGCCTGTAACCATGCGCTATCTAAGGAGAGAAGCAAGGTAGAGAACATCTTTGCCAAAGTAAAAACGTTTAAAATGTTTTCAACAACCTATCGAAATCATCGTAAACGCTTCGGATTACAAATGAATTTGATTGCTGGTATTATCAATCATGAACTAGGATTCTAGTTTTGCAGGAAGTCTAGTAGTAAAATAAACTAAAAATCTGTTGCATAATAATGATAAAAACGATATAATGAAAGCGTCTTCGATATTGATGATATAAAATCATTAAAAATTAGCAAAAATCGTTTAATTAGTTAGTTTATAATCTATTGGTCTTCTTCAGTCCAGTGTATCTGCTAAAAGCGTGCTTAAAGGTTATCGGTATGATTGGAATACCTTCTATAGGACTAGTATGAATTTCCATGGATTTAGATATAAGAATATTCCGGAATGGTCTTCTTATTACAGCTATTCTGAGTATAAAGTTGGCGGAGGCTGGAATTACGATCGTTATGAGGTACTAAACCTCTTTAGCGGAGGCTATTAATCCTTAAAGAGTGAGAAAAAGGAGGACTGGATATGTTGCAGCTTACTCATGTGACCTTAAAAACGCGACAAGTCATCTTGCAAGATGCGGATTTCACCTTTAATAAAGGCAGGGTTTATGGTGTTCTCGCTATCAATGGCTCTGGAAAGACGACCCTGTTCCGCGCCATTAGCAACTTAATCCCCATAAGTAGTGGAAATATCGCAGTCTCTCCTTCTTTATTTTATTATGAGAGTGTTGAATGGCTGGATGGAAACTTAAGTGGGATGGACTATCTTCGCCTTATCAAAAACATCTGGAAGTCAGACCTGAACTTGAGGGATGAAATCGCCTACTGGGAAATGTCTGACTATATCAGCCTTCCCATTCGCAAGTATTCCCTAGGCATGAAGCAACGCTTGGTGATTGCCATGTATTTCCTCAGTCAGGCCAAATGCTGGCTTATGGATGAGATTACAAATGGCTTAGATGAGTATTATCGACAGAAGTTTTTTGATAGGCTGGCACAAATCGATAGACAAGAGCAGCTGGTTCTTTTAAGTTCCCACTATAAGGAAGAGTTGCTTGATGTCTGCGATAGAGTAGTAACCATTCATCAGGGGCAGATAGAAGAGGTTTAGTTTATGAAAGATGTTAGTCTATTTTTATTGAAAAAAGTTTTCAAAAGTCGTTTAAACTGGATTATCTTACTTTTATTTGCATCTGTACTCGGTGTTACCTTTTATTTAAATAGTCAGACTGCAAACTCACACAGCTTGGAGAGCGAGTTGGAAACCAGTGTTGTAAAATATGAGAGAATCATCAATGAAAATGAAGTGAAGCTTTCCCAAATGTCTGACACCAGCTCGGAGGAATACCAGAGTGTTAAAAGTAATTTAGACTTGCAAAAAAATTTTTTAACGCAAAAGAAAGAAATTTTGAATTTACTAAAAGAAGGACGATGGAAAGAAGCCTATTATTTGCAGTGGCAAGATGAAGAGAAGAATTATGAAGTTATGTCAAATGAACCGACTGCTAGCTCTGACTTTAAAATGGCGGTTGACCGCCAACGAAAGATTTACCAAGCCCTGTATCCCTTGAACATAAAAGCACATACTTTGGAGTTTCCGACCCACGGGATTGACCAGATTGTCTGGATTTTAGAGGCTATCATCCCAAGCTTGTTTGTGGTTGCTATTATTTTTATGCTAACGCAACTATTTGCAGAAAGATATCAAAATCATCTGGACACAGCTCAGTTATATCCTTTTTCAAAAGTGACATTTGCTTTATCCTCTCTTGGAGTTGGAGTGGGCTATGTAACTGTGCTGTTTATCGGAATCTGTGGATTTTCTTTTCTAGCGGGAAGTCTGATAAGTGGTTTTGGACAGTTAGATTATCCCTACCCAATTTATAGCTTAGCGAATCAAGAGGTAACTATTGGAAAGATACAAGATGTGTTATTTCCTGGCTTGTTCTTAGCTTTCTTAGCCTTTATCGTCATTGTGGAAGTCGTGTATTTGATTGCTTACTTTTTCAAGCAAAAAATGCCTGTCCTTTTTCTTTCACTCATTGGGATTGTTGGCTTATTGTTTGGCATCCAAACCATTCAGCCTCTTCAAAGGATTGCACATCTGATTCCCTTTACTTACTTGCGTTCAGTGGAGATTTTATCTGGAAGATTACCTAAGCAGATTGATAATGTCAATCTAAATTGGAGCATGGGGCTAGTTTTACTTCCTTACTTGATTATCCTTTTGTTAGTGGGGATTTTATTTATCGAAAGATGGGGAAATTCACGTAAAAGGGAAGTTTTTAATAGATTCTAGCTTTCCTATAGGTAGGGAAAATAAGTAAAAACTAACATAGAGAGGGAATCAACTTGATTCTCTCTTTTTGATTCGAAAACCAAACCAAAATACAAACACAAACTTTTCAAAAAATAACTTTTTATCTTGACAAGATCTAGAAAACTTGGTATCATATAAAAGTTGAGAAAAGCAGAAGTGAGAGCTTCTCGCCTTGTGACATCAAGTTGCCTGGCCCTACGGATGAAAAGTTTCGAAGAAACGCTATCATAACGTGCGGGCTTGTATATTTACGAGTCCGCTATTGTTTTTCTCTAATAAAACAAAAGAGGTGAAAACCATAGCAAAGCAAGACTTATTCATCAATGATGAGATTCGTGTACGTGAAGTTCGCTTGATTGGTCTTGAAGGAGAACAGCTAGGTATCAAGCCACTCAGTGAAGCGCAAGCTTTGGCTGATAACGCTAATGTTGACCTAGTATTGATTCAACCCCAAGCCAAACCGCCTGTTGCAAAAATTATGGACTACGGTAAGTTCAAATTTGAGTACCAGAAGAAGCAAAAAGAACAACGTAAAAAACAAAGCGTTGTTACTGTGAAAGAAGTTCGTCTAAGTCCAACTATTGACAAGGGTGACTTTGAGACAAAACTTCGTAATGCACGTAAGTTCCTTGAAAAAGGAAATAAAGTTAAGGTATCTATTCGCTTTAAGGGTCGTATGATTACCCATAAAGAGATTGGTGCAAAAGTTTTAGCCGAGTTTGCTGAAGCAACTCAAGATATTGCCATCATCGAACAACGTGCTAAAATGGATGGACGTCAAATGTTCATGCAATTGGCGCCAGCGACTGACAAAAAATAATTGTCAGAAAGTTAAATAAAGGAGAAAAAATCATGCCAAAACAAAAAACACACCGCGCATCAGCTAAACGTTTCAAACGTACAGGTTCTGGTGGACTTAAACGTTTCCGTGCTTACACTTCTCACCGTTTCCACGGAAAAACTAAGAAACAACGTCGTCATCTTCGTAAAGCATCTATGGTGCATTCAGGAGATTACAAACGTATCAAAGCAATGCTTACTCGCTTGAAATAATAGCTTGACTGTAAGTAAATAATTCTAGGAAATATTTGGAGGAAATAAAACATGGCACGTGTTAAAGGTGGCGTTGTATCACGCAAACGTCGTAAACGTATTCTTAAATTAGCAAAAGGTTACTATGGAGCTAAACACATCTTGTTCCGTACTGCAAAAGAACAAGTAATGAACTCTTACTACTATGCATACCGTGATCGTCGTCAGAAAAAACGTGACTTCCGCAAATTGTGGATCACTCGTATCAACGCGGCAGCTCGTATGAACGGACTTTCATACTCACAATTGATGCATGGTTTGAAATTGGCTGAGATCGAAGTTAACCGTAAAATGCTTGCTGACTTGGCTGTTAACGATGCAGCAGCTTTCACAGCTCTTGCAGATGCAGCTAAAGCAAAACTTGGTAAATAACAACTGATGAGACTGGAAGAGGATTGTCCAGTCTTTTTAAAAATAAAGGAGAAAAATATGGCTTCAAAAATGCTACATACTTGCTTGCGAGTAGAAAATCTTGAAAAATCAATTGCATTCTATCAAGATGCTTTTGGTTTTAAAGAATTGCGTCGCAGAGATTTTCCAGATCATGCCTTCACGATTGTCTATCTAGGTCTTGAGGGTGATGACTATGAGTTGGAATTGACTTATAACTACGATCACGGCCCTTATGTGGTTGGAGATGGCTTTGCCCATATCGCCCTAAGTACACCTGATCTTGAGGTTCTTCATCAAGAGCACAGTGCAAAAGGCTATGAAGTGACTGAGCCAAATGGCCTACCAGGAACTACACCAAACTATTACTTTGTCAAAGACCCTGATGGCTACAAGGTCGAAGTCATTCGTGAAAAATAATCTCATGAGGTCAAGTAGAATGTTCCTTTTCTACTTGACTTTTTTTAGCTGAAAGAGTATACTAATAAAAATTTAACCTTTAAGGGGAGTCCAGAGAGACTCACAAGGTGTCAGATAAAAGAATAGTACAATTTTCTAGAGGAGACTTTTGAGTGTGCTCTCTTCTGTTGTACAATTTTAACTGAGGCCTTGCACTAGCAAGGTCTTTTCTTTGTCTGGTCCCCTTAAAATTTAAGGAGGAAAAGTCATGAATCCCACATGTAAGAAACGTTTGGGTGCCATTCGGTTGGAAACCATGAAGGTGGTTGCACAGGAGGAAATCGCGCCAGCAATCTTTGAACTAGTCTTAGAAGGAGAAATGGTTGAAGTCATGCGAGCAGGACAATTTCTACATCTGCGTGTGCCTGATGATGCCCATCTTTTGCGTCGTCCTATTTCAATTTCGTCTATCGATAAGGTTAAGAAGCAGTGTCATCTCATTTACCGAATTGAGGGAGCTGGGACAGCTATTTTCTCAACCCTAAGTCAGGGAGATACTCTTGATGTGATGGGGCCTCAGGGAAATGGTTTTGACTTGTCTGACCTTGATGAGCAGAGCCAGGTTCTCCTTGTTGGTGGGGGGATTGGTGTTCCGCCCTTGCTTGAGCTTGCTAAGGGATTGCATGCGCGTGGTGTGAAAGTAGTGACTGTCCTTGGCTTTGCTAATAAGGATGCTGTTATTTTGAAAACGGAATTGGCTCAGTATGGTCAGGTCTTTGTAACGACAGATGATGGTTCTTATGGCATCAAGGGAAATGTTTCCGTTGTTATCAATGATTTAGATAGTCAGTTTGATGCTGTTTACTCGTGTGGGGCTCCAGGAATGATGAAGTATATCAATCAAACCTTTGATGATCACCCAAGAGCCTATTTATCTCTGGAATCTCGTATGGCTTGTGGGATGGGAGCTTGCTATGCCTGTGTTCTAAAAGTACCAGAAAGCGAGACGGTCAGCCAACGCGTCTGTGAAGATGGTCCTGTTTTCCGCACAGGAACAGTTGTATTATAAGGAGAAAATTATGACTACAAATCGATTACAAGTGTCTCTACCTGGTTTGGATTTGAAAAATCCGATTATTCCAGCATCAGGCTGTTTTGGTTTTGGACAAGAGTATGCCAAGTACTATGATTTAGACCTTTTAGGTTCTATTATGATCAAGGCGACAACCCTTGAATCCCGTTTTGGCAATCCAACTCCAAGAGTGGCAGAGACGCCTGCTGGTATGCTCAATGCAATTGGCTTGCAAAATCCGGGTTTGGAAGTTGTTTTGGCTGAAAAGTTACCTTGGCTGGAAAGAGAATATCCAAATCTTCCTATTATTGCCAATGTGGCTGGTTTTTCAAAACAAGAATATGCAGCTGTTTCTCATGGGATTTCCAAGGCAGCTAATATAAAGGCTATTGAGCTCAATATTTCTTGCCCCAACGTAGATCACTGTAATCACGGGCTTTTGATTGGTCAAGACCCAGATTTGGCTTATGATGTGGTGAAAGCAGCTGTAGAGGCTTCTGATGTACCGGTTTATGTCAAACTAACTCCTAGTGTGACGGATATTGTCACAGTCGCAAAAGCTGCAGAAGATGCGGGAGCAAGTGGCTTGACCATGATCAATACTCTGGTTGGAATGCGCTTTGACCTCAAAACCAGAAAACCAATCTTGGCTAATGGAACAGGTGGAATGTCAGGTCCAGCAGTCTTTCCAGTAGCGCTCAAACTCATCCGTCAAGTCGCCCAAACCACAGACCTGCCAATCATTGGAATGGGGGGAGTGGATTCGGCTGAAGCTGCCCTAGAAATGTATATGGCTGGAGCCTCGGCCATCGGAGTTGGAACAGCCAACTTTACCAATCCATATGCCTGTCCTGATATCATCGAAAATTTACCAAAAGTCATGGACAAATACGGCATTAGCAGTCTGGAAGATTTACGCAAGGAAGTAAAAGAGTCTCTGAAGTAAGCTACAATCAATCTGTTCTTGATTTTTTATTAGTTTGTAATATAAATTTAAGAGAATTTTGGTACAATAAAATAAATAAGAACAGAGGAAGAAGGTTAATGAAGAAAGTAAGATTTATTTTTTTAGCTCTGCTATTTTTCTTAGCTAGTCCAGAGGGTGCAATGGCTAGTGATGGTACTTGGCAAGGAAAACAGTATCTGAAAGAAGATGGCAGTCAAGCAGCAAATGAGTGGGTTTTTGATACTCATTATCAATCTTGGTTCTATATAAAAGCAGATGCTAACTATGCTGAAAATGAATGGCTAAAGCAAGGTGACGACTATTTTTACCTCAAATCTGGTGGCTATATGGCCAAATCAGAATGGGTAGAAGACAAGGGAACCTTTTATTATCTTGACCAAGCTGGAAAGATGAAAAGAAATGCTTGGGTAGGAACTTCCTATGTTGGTGCAACAGGTGCCAAAGTAATAGAAGACTGGGTCTATGATTCTCAATACGATGCTTGGTTTTATATCAAAGCAGATGGACAGCACGCAGAGAAAGAATGGCTCCAAATTAAAGGGAAGGACTATTATTTCAAATCCGGTGGTTATCTACTGACAAGTCAGTGGATTAATCAAGCTTATGTGAATGCTAGTGGTGCCAAAGTACAGCAAGGTTGGCTTTTTGACAAACAATACCAATCTTGGTTTTACATCAAAGAAAATGGAAACTATGCTGATAAAGAATGGATTTTCGAGAATGGTCACTATTATTATCTCAAATCTGGTGGCTATATGGCAGCCAATGAATGGATTTGGGATAAGAAGTCATGGTTTTATCTCAAATCTGATGGCAAAATGGCAGATAAAGAATGGTTATACGATTCTAAAAGTCAAGCCTGGTACTACTTCAAATCTGGTGGCTACATGGCAGCCAATGAATGGATTTGGGATAAGGAGTCATGGTTTTACCTCAAGTCTGATGGCAAAATGGCTAAAAAAGAATGGGTCTACGATTCTAAAAGTCAAGCCTGGTACTACTTCAAATCCGGTGGCTACATGGCGAAAAATGAGACAGTAGATGGTTATCAGCTTGGAAGCGATGGTAAATGGCGTGGAGAAAAAGCTACAAATGAAAATGCTGCTTATTATCAAGTAGTACCAGTCACAGCAAATATCTATAATGCAGATGGTGAAAAGCTCTCCTATATATCGCAAGCTAGTGTTGTTTGGCTAGATAAGGATAGAAAAAGTGATGACAAGCGCCTGGCTATTACTATTTCTGGTTTGTCAGGCTATATGAAAACAGAAGATTTACAAGCGCTAGATGCCAGTAAGGACTTTATCCCTTATTATGAGAGTGATGGCCACCGTTTTTATCACTATGTGGCTCAGAATGCTAGTATCCCAGTAGCTTCTCATCTTTCTGATATGGAAGTAGGCAAGAAATATTATTCGGCAGATGGCCTGCATTTTGATGGTTTTAAGCTTGAGAATCCCTTCCTTTTCAAAGATTTAACAGAGGCTACCAACTACAGTGCTGAAGAATTGGATAAGGTATTTAGTTTGCTAAACATTAACAATAGCCTTTTGGAGAACAAGGGCGCTACTTTTAAGGAAGCCGAAGAACATTACCATATCAATGCCCTTTATCTCCTTGCCCATAGTGCCCTAGAAAGTGACTGGGGAAGAAGTAAAATTGCCAAAGATAAGAATAATTTCTTTGGCATTACAGCCTATGATACGACCCCTTACCTTTCTGCTAAGACATTTGATGATGTGGATAAGGGAATTTTAGGTGCAACCAAGTGGATTAAGGAAAATTATATCGATAGGGGAAGAACTTTCCTTGGAAACAAGGCGTCTGGTATGAATGTAGAATATGCCTCAGACCCTTATTGGGGTGAAAAAATTGCTAGTGTGATGATGAAAATCAATGAGAAACTAGGTGGCAAAGATTAGTCCTATAATTGGATATGATTTGAGTGAATAGTATGTTAAAAATCCTGATTTTAAGTAAAATCAGGATTTTTTCATGGATGCGATTTTTTCTGGATCTGGTGTGACACGGAGGGTCTTTTGTCCTGTGTAAGTGACAAAGCCGGGTTTTCCGCCAGTTGGTTTATTGAGTTTCTTGACTTCAATCATATCTACCTGGACCAGATTTGACAGGCGACCTTGAGAGAAGTAGGCTGCAAGTTCTGCTGCGTCTGTCTTGACTTCATCAGATGGGTCAAGATTGCCTGAGATGACAACATGGCTTCCAGGAATGTCCTTGGCATGGAACCAAAGTTCCTCCTTGCGGGCCATTTTAAAGGTTAGTTCCTCATTTTGCAGGTTATTGCGGCCAACATAGATGATGGTTTTGCCATCGCTTGCTAGATATTGTTCTGGTTTTTTACGTTTCTGGATTTTTTCTCTCTGTCTTCTACGGATAAAGCCGGTTTGAATCAATTCTTCACGGATTTCAGCGATTTCTTCCAGTCCAGCTTGGTTGAGGACAGTTTCGACACTTTCCAGATAGAGAATGGTTGCCTTGGTTTCCTCAATCAGATCAGTCAAGTATTTGACAGCTTCTTTGAGTTTCTGGTACCGTTTAAAATAGCGTTGGGCATTCTGGTTGGGAGTCAAGGCCTTATCAAGCGCAATGGTGATAGGTTGATTAGTGTAGTAGTTGTCTAGGATAACCTGGTCTTGGTCGTTAGGCACTTGGTGGAGGAAGGTTGTCAGCAATTCTCCTTTTTGGCGAAATTCTTCAGCATTGTCTGTCGCCAGTAACTCTTTTTCCTGTTTTTTCAGCTTATGTCGATTTTTCTGCAGTTCGTTTTCAACACGGCGAATGAGTTCACTGGCTTGTTGTTTGACACGGTCTCGCTCAGCCTTGTCCTTATAGTAGGTGTCCAACAAATCAGAAAGACTGGAAAAAGGCTCTCCCACTTGATTTTCAAAAGGAACTGGACTGAAAGAAGTCTCAGTCAAGCATGGTTTGGTTTCTTGATGGAAAAAGTTTCGGAAAGTGGAAAGTTTTTCACTAACCAGTATGCTTTCCAATTCATTTGCCGTATCGCGTCCCAGACCTTGAAAGAGGCTTTGAAGATTTTTAGCTGTCGTTTCCTGTGTTTGCAGGATTTCAAAGAGTTTCTCGTCCTTGATTGTAAAAGGATTGAGAGATTCCGTACTTGGCGGAGCGATGTAGGTCGACCCAGGAAGCAAGGTACGGTAGCTATTTTGTGAAAAGCCAACGTGTTTGATAACTTCGAGGATTTTATGACTGCTTTTATCGACCAGTAGAATATTACTGTGTTTCCCCATAATTTCGATAATCAAGGTAGCCTGGATATGGTCTCCAATCTCGTTTTTATTGGAAACTGTCATTTCCACAATACGGTCATTTTCCACTTGCTCAATCGACTCAATCAGGGCCCCCTGCAAATACTTTCTCAAAATCATGATAAAGGTAGAAGGTTGGGCTGGATTTTCAAAAGTCGTTTGGGTCAGCTGAATGCGTCCAAAAACTGGATGGGCAGAAAGGAGCAGGCGATGGCTTTGGCGATTGCTGCGGATTTGCAAGACCAACTCTTGTTCAAAAGGCTGATTGATTTTCTGGATGCGACCATTCACTAATTCGCTTCGCAATTCCTCAACTATGTGGTGTAAAAAAAATCCGTCAAATGACATCGTTCTCTCCTTGTGATTGTATTCCATAGTATTATATCAAAAAGGTAGAATAAAATCATGGAAATGTGGTATAATAAAGCCAAGTAAAGAGAAACGAGAAGCACATGTATATTGAAATGGTAGATGAAACTGGTCAAGTTTCAAAAGAAATGTTGCAACAAACCCAAGAAATTTTGGAATTTGCAGCCCAAAAATTAGGAAAAGAAGACAAGGAGATGGCAGTCACTTTTGTGACCAATGAGCGTAGTCATGAACTTAATCTGGAGTACCGTGACACCGACCGTCCGACAGATGTCATCAGCCTTGAGTATAAACCAGAATTGGAAATTGCCTTTGACGAAGAGGATTTGCTTGAAAATCCAGAATTGGCAGAGATGATGTCTGAGTTTGATGCCTATATTGGGGAATTGTTCATCTCTATCGATAAGGCTCATGAGCAGGCCGAAGAATATGGTCACAGCTTTGAGCGTGAGATGGGCTTCTTGGCAGTACACGGCTTTTTACATATTAACGGCTATGATCACTACACTCCGGAAGAAGAAGCGGAGATGTTCGGTTTACAAGAAGAAATTTTGACAGCCTATGGACTCACAAGACAATAAACGAAAATGGAAAAATCGTGACTTGATATCCAGTTTAGAATTTGCTTTGACAGGTATTTTTACTGCTATCAAGGAAGAACGCAATATGCGAAAACACGCAGTGACGGCTCTAGTGGTCATCCTTGCAGGTTTTGTTTTTCAGGTGTCACGAATCGAATGGCTCTTTCTCCTATTGAGCATTTTCTTGGTAGTAGCCTTTGAGATTATCAACTCTGCTATTGAAAATGTGGTGGATTTGGCCAGTCACTATCACTTTTCCATGCTGGCTAAAAATGCCAAGGATATGGCGGCTGGCGCGGTATTAGTGG
>NZ_VMMR01000042.1:23557-27060 GCF_013277285.1 Streptococcus sp. 339
GGAAGTCAACCTTTTTAAATCACGTTATGGGGCAAAAGATTGCCATCATGAGTGACAAGGCGCAGACAACGCGCAATAAAATCATGGGAATTTACACGACTGATAAGGAGCAAATTGTCTTTATCGACACACCAGGGATTCACAAGCCTAAAACAGCTCTCGGAGATTTCATGGTTGAGTCTGCCTACAGCACCCTTCGCGAAGTGGACACCGTTCTTTTCATGGTGCCTGCTGATGAAGCGCGTGGTAAGGGGGACGATATGATTATCGAGCGTCTCAAGGCTACCAAGGTTCCTGTGATTTTGGTGGTGAATAAAATCGATAAGGTCCATCCAGACCAGCTCTTGTCTCAGATTGATGACTTCCGTAATCAAATAGACTTTAAGGAAATTGTTCCAATCTCAGCCCTTCAGGGAAATAATGTGTCTCGTCTAGTGGATATTTTGAGTGAAAATCTGGATGAAGGTTTCCAATATTTCCCGTCTGATCAAATCACAGACCATCCAGAGCGCTTCTTGGTTTCAGAAATGGTTCGCGAGAAAGTCTTGCACCTAACTCGTGAAGAGATTCCGCACTCTGTCGCAGTAGTAGTGGATTCTATGAAACGAGATGAAGAGACAGACAAGGTTCACATCCGTGCAACCATCATGGTCGAGCGCGATAGCCAAAAAGGGATTATCATCGGTAAAGGTGGCGCTATGCTTAAGAAAATCGGTAGTATGGCCCGTCGTGATATCGAACTTATGCTAGGAGACAAGGTCTTCCTAGAAACCTGGGTCAAGGTCAAGAAAAACTGGCGCGATAAAAAGCTAGATTTGGCTGACTTTGGCTATAATGAAAAAGAATACTAAGTAGAGGTGGGCTCATGCCTGCTTCTTGTTTTTACAGAAGGAGGACGTATGCCTGAATTACCTGAGGTTGAAACCGTTCGTCGTGGTTTAGAAAAATTGATTCTGGGAAAGAAGATTTCGAGTATAGAAATTCGCTATCCCAAGATGATTAAGACAGATTTGGACGAGTTTCGAAAGGAAGTGCCTGGCCAAGTTGTTGAGTCAATGGGACGTCGTGGAAAATATTTGCTGTTTTACCTAACAGACAAGGTCTTGATTTCCCATCTGCGGATGGAGGGCAAGTATTTTTACTATCCGTACCAGGTTCCTGAACGCAAGCATGCCCATGTTTTCTTTCAGTTTGAAGATGGTGGCACGCTTGTTTATGAGGATGTTCGCAAGTTTGGTACTATGGAACTCTTGGCGCCTGACCTTTTGGATGCCTACTTTATTTCTAAAAAATTAGGTCCTGAACCAAGCGAACAAGACTTTGACTTGCAGATCTTTCAAGATGCCCTAGCCAAGTCCAAAAAGCCTATCAAATCCCATCTCCTAGACCAGACCTTGGTAGCTGGACTTGGCAATATCTATGTGGATGAGGTTCTCTGGCGAGCTCAGGTTCATCCGGCAAGACCTTCCCAGACTTTGACAGCAGCAGAAACGACAGCCATTCATGACCAAACCATTGCTATTTTGGGCCAGGCCGTTGAAAAAGGTGGTTCGACCATTCGGACCTATACCAATGCCTTTGGGGAAGATGGAACCATGCAGGATTTTCATCAGGTCTATGACAAGGCTGGTCAAGAGTGTTCACGCTGTGGGACAGTGATTGAGAAAATCCAACTAGGCGGACGTGGAACCCACTTTTGTCCTCAGTGCCAAAGGAGGGGCTGATGGGAAAAATCATCGGAATCACTGGGGGAATTGCCTCTGGTAAGTCAACCGTGACAAATTTTCTAAGAAAGCAAGGCTTTCAAGTAGTGGATGCCGACGCAGCCGTCCACCAACTACAGAAACCTGGTGGTCGTCTGTTTGAAGCTCTAGTCCAGCACTTTGGTCAAAAAATTATCTTAGAAAATGGAGAACTCAATCGCCCTCTCCTAGCTAATCTCATCTTTTCAAATCCTGAAGAACAGGAATGGTCTAAGCGAATCCAAGGAAAGATTATCCGTGAGGAACTAGCTACGTTGAGAGATCAGTTTGCTCAGACAGAAGAGATTTTTTTCATGGATATCCCCTTACTTTTTGAGCAGAACTACGTCTCTTGGTTTGATGAGACTTGGTTGGTCTATGTGGACCGAGATGTCCAAGTAGAACGCTTAATGAAAAGGGACAACTTGTCCAAAGATGAAGCTGAGTCTCGTCTGGCAGCCCAGTGGCCTTTAGAGAAAAAGAAAGATTTGGCCAGCCATGTTTTAAACAACAATGGGAATCAGGACCAGCTTCTTACTCAAGTGGTCTCCCTGCTTGAGGGAGGTAAGCAAGATGACAGAGATTAACTGGAAGGATAATCTGCGCATTGCCTGGTTTGGTAATTTTCTGACAGGAGCCAGTATTTCCTTAGTTGTGCCTTTTATGCCCATCTTTGTGGAAAATCTAGGTGTTGGGAGTGAGCAAGCTGCTTTTTATGCAGGTTTAGCTATTTCTGTCTCTGCCATTTCCGCGGCGCTCTTTTCTCCTATCTGGGGAATCCTTGCTGATAAATACGGTCGAAAACCCATGATGATTCGTGCTGGTCTGGCCATGACTATCACTATGGGAGGCTTGACCTTTGTGCCAAATATTTATTGGCTAATCTTTCTTCGTTTACTGAATGGTGTATTTGCGGGTTTTGTTCCCAATTCAACGGCCTTGATAGCCAGTCAGGTTCCCAAGGAGAAATCAGGCTCTGCCTTAGGTACTTTGTCTACAGGTGTAGTTGCAGGTACTCTAACTGGTCCCTTTATTGGTGGCTTTATCGCAGAATTATTTGGCATTCGTACAGTTTTCCTACTGGTTGGTAGTTTTCTGTTTCTAGCCGCTATTTTAACTATTTGCTTTATCAAGGAAGATTTTCAACCAGTAGCCAAGGAAAAGGCCATCCCAACAAAGGAATTATTTACATCAGTTAAATATCCCTATCTCTTGGTCAACCTCTTTCTGACCAGTTTTGTTATCCAATTTTCAGCCCAATCAATCGGTCCTATCTTAGCTCTGTATGTACGCGACTTAGGGCAGACAGAGAATCTTCTTTTTGTATCTGGTTTGATTGTATCCAGTATGGGCTTTTCCAGCATGATGAGTGCAGGAGTTATGGGCAAGCTAGGTGACAAGGTGGGCAATCATCGTCTCTTGGTTGTCGCCCAGTTTTATTCAGTCATCATCTATCTTCTCTGTGCCAATTCCTCTAGTCCCCTTCAACTAGGACTCTATCGATTCCTCTTTGGCTTGGGAACCGGTGCGCTGATACCTGGGGTCAATGCCCTTCTCAGTAAGATGACACCCAAAGCTGGTATTTCGAGGGTCTTTGCCTTTAATCAGGTATTCTTTTATCTGGGAGGTGTCGTTGGTCCTATGGCAGGTTCTGCAGTAGCAGGACAATTTGGCTACCATGCAGTCTTTTATGCGACAAGCCTTTAGTTGTTTCTTTAACCTGCTTCAATTTCGAACATTATTAGACTTCCTGCGAAACAA
>NZ_VMMR01000043.1:0-14437 GCF_013277285.1 Streptococcus sp. 339
TAAGACTGACGAAGTCAGTAACCATATGTCTAAGGCAAGGCGACGTTGACGCGGTTTGAAGAGATTTTCGAAGAGTATTATAGTCTTTTCTAATAACAAGCCATAGTCACTTATAAGAATTACTAATAAAGCGTTTGAAGAGCATAACTGAAATAAAGCTATAAAACACGCTATACAAAGGATTTGAGGCATTTGTCTCAGGTCTTTTTCTTTTGTTTAAAACAGATATATAGTTTCAAACTATATCAAAGCCTAATTTTTTACAATTATACAGATGATTTCTTTTCTGTTAAGATAGTTTCAACAACAAATTTTGGAGGACACATCATGTCAACTACAATCATCGGTTTCCCTCGTTTGGGTGAATTCCGCGAATTAAAATTTACAACTGAAAAATACTTTAGAAAAGAAATCTCAGAGGAAGAACTTTTAGCAGCAGCAAAAGACTTACGTGCTAAACACTGGAACATTGTCAAAGAAAAAGGCATCACTGAGATTCCATCAAATGACTTTTCTCACTATGATAACTTCCTAGATGCAGCTTTCCTTTTCAACGTGGTACCTGCTTCAGTTCAAAACTTGGACTTGTCTGACCTTGAGCGCTACTTCGCTTTGGGACGTGGTTACCAAGGAGAAAAAGGGGACGTTCGCGCCCTCCCAATGAAGAAATGGTTTAACACTAACTACCACTACATCGTTCCTAAATTTGAAAAAGACACTCAAGTCAAACTTGCAGGTCACAAGATTTTTGATGAGTTCCAAGAAGCCAAAGAACTTGGTCTCAACACTCGTCCTGTTCTTGTAGGTCCCTTCACTTTCCTTCAATTGTCAGACTTTGAAGAAGGCGTGAAAGCAGACGACTTCGTAGATAGCTTAGTGGCTACTTACCAAGAAGTTTTTGCTAAATTGGCTGAACTTGGTGCAACTCGCATCCAATTGGATGAAGCGGCTCTTGTAAAAGACTTGACAGCTGAAGAAAAAGCTCTCTTCTTGAACCTTTACAACAAACTCTTGGCTGACAAAAAAGGTCTTGAAGTCTTGCTTCAAACTTATTTCGGTGATGTTCGTGACGTATACGCTGACCTTGTAAACTTGCCAGTAGATGCTATCGGTCTTGACTTTGTTGAAGGTAAGAAAACTCTTGAACTCGTTAAAGGTGGCTTCCCAGCTGACAAGACTCTCTATGCAGGTATTGTCAATGGTAAAAACATCTGGCGCAACAACTACGAAAAGAGCTTGGCTGTTCTTGAGCAAATCCCAGCTGAAAACATCGTTTTGACAAGCTCATGCTCACTTCTTCATGTGCCATTTACAACAGCTAACGAAGAATTTGAACCAGCTATCTTGAACCACTTTGCCTTTGCAGTTGAAAAATTGGATGAAATCCGTGATTTGGACGCTATCCGCAATGGTCAAGGTGAAGAAGCACTTGCCGCCAACAAAGAACTTTTTGCGACTGAGCGTGTGGGTGAAAATGCGGAACTTCGTGCTCGTATCGCTGGATTGACGGACGCAGACTACACTCGTTTGCCAGCCTTTGCAGAACGTGAAGCTATCCAAGAAGAAGCTTTCAAACTTCCAGCTCTTCCAACAACAACTATCGGTTCATTCCCTCAAACAAAAGAAGTTCGTGCCAAACGTTTGGCTTACCGTAAAGGTGAATTGTCTCAAGAAGAGTACGACGCTTTCCTTGCTGAAACGATCGATGAATGGATCAAATGGCAAGAAGATATCGACTTTGATGTCCTTGTTCACGGTGAATTTGAGCGTAATGACATGGTTGAGTACTTCGGTCAAAACTTGTCAGGTTACCTCTTCTCTAAAAACGGTTGGGTACAATCATATGGTATGCGTGGGGTGAAACCACCAATCATCTGGGGTGATGTCACTCGTCTTAACCCTATCACTGTTAAATGGTCTAGCTATGCACAAAGCCGTACAAACAAACCTGTTAAGGGTATGTTGACTGGACCTGTTACCATCCTCAACTGGTCATTCCCACGTGAAGACATCTCTATCAAGGATTCTACTCTTCAAATCGCCCTTGCTATCAAGGATGAAGTACTTGACCTTGAAGCTGCTGGTGTGAAAATCATCCAAATCGACGAGGCTGCTCTTCGTGAAAAATTGCCACTTCGTCGTAGCGACTGGTACGAAGACTACCTTGACTGGGCAATTCCTGCCTTCCGCTTGGTACACTCAACAGTAGCGCCAGACACACAAATCCACACTCACATGTGTTACTCAGAATTTACAGATATCATCCCAGCTATCGATAACATGGATGCAGACGTTATTTCCTTTGAAGCTAGCCGTTCAAACCTTGAAATCTTGGACGAACTCAAAGCGAAAAACTTCCAAACAGAAGTGGGACCTGGGGTTTACGATATCCACTCACCTCGTGTGCCAAATGAAGGCGAAATCGACAATACAATCGAAGCCATCCTTGCTAAAGTGCCAAGCAAGAAAGTTTGGATCAACCCTGACTGTGGTTTGAAAACACGTGGTATTCCAGAAACAAAAGAAAGCTTGATCCGCCTTGTTGAAGCAGCGAAAGCTGCGCGTGAGAAATTGTAAGATTAGATTTCTCAAGAAGCGCTGTTTGGTCAATCTGCCTGTTTCACTTGGATTCTAGGAATCCAGCTAACGAAAAAAATTAACTAGAAAAGGATAATGACTATGTCACGCCAAACACCGTCACTCTCATTTGAAGTGTTCCCTCCCAACCCAGCCGTGGGTAATGATAACATTATTTCTGCCCTTCAAGATATGCAGGAGTTGACTCCCCACTTTATCAGTGTAACTGCCAGCAATAATAAATTTAATATCAAGGAAACGACGGTCCGTTTGGCTGATTTTATCCAAAATGACTTGGCGATTCCGACCATTGCCCACTTGCCAGCCATCTATTTGACTAAGGACAAGGTGGCTGAAACCATTGCGGACTTGGACAAGGTTGGGGTGCAGAAAATCTTGGCTCTTCGTGGGGATATTATTCCAGATGTGGAGCCGCAAAAGGATTTCCGCTATGCAACGGACTTAATTGAGTTCATCAAGGAACAAGCTCCTCACTTTGATATTGTTGGTGCTTGCTATCCAGAAGGGCACCCAGATTCGCCAAATCAGATTTTAGATATTCAAAATCTCAAGAAGAAAGTGGATGCAGGTTGTTCGAGCCTCGTAACCCAGCTTTTCTTTGATAATGAGCGCTTCTATGATTTCCAAGACAAGTGCATCTTGGCTGGGATTGATGTTCCCATTCATGCAGGGATTATGCCAATTTTGAATCGAAATCAGGCTCTCCGCCTCTTGAAGACTTGTGAGAATATCCATCTTCCACGCAAATTTAAATCCATCTTAGACAAGTATGAGCATGACCCTGAGTCGCTCAGAGCAGCAGGACTTGCCTATGCAGTGGACCAAATCGTGGACTTGGTAACTCAGGATGTTGCCGGTGTGCATCTCTACACTATGAACAATGCGGATACAGCAAAATACATCCACCAAGCAACACATGCCTTGTTTAATCATCAGTCTCTAGGATAATAAAAAGAAAACCATTCTTCTCAAGTGAGGGGAATGGTTCCTTTTTAATGGTAAAGACCGCACTTTTTAAGAAAAATATGATAAAATAGACTTTGTACGTACTTGATACAAAGATGAGGGTATTTAGGTTGTAGAAGTTTGTTTAAAGTTGATTATTTTTTAAGCAAAATCTGATAATGTGTGTCTCAAAAAACACGAACGGAGTGAGTATTTAAAAGATATTTCACGCTATCGTGGTATCTTAGATGATAACAATATTATTATCTAAGGCAGGATTTTTGAGAGTAAAATAGTTCGGGAAACTATTTTAGCCTGAGTATAGAAATAAAAAGGCGAAGTAATTAAAAATTACCATTGAAATTCCGTTGGATTTCTAAAATCATCCACTGGATAATTTTAGCTCCCGTCCGCACTATTCCAGGGAAATATCAAAAAGATACTTAATTGAATTTTGGCCTCATTCCTTAGGAAAAAAGATAAGCTTCCTAGCACTCATCGAGTGCGGCGTCACCTTCCTATTTTTCTACAGAAATGTTCGGCAAGCCGAACCGTCCAAAATATCTTGTGTAATTGAACACGCCTACAACTCTGTGGAAAAAGATAAATCTACCTAGGAGCATTCGCTCCGTCGTTCGATTTCCTATTTTCCTTTGAGTTGCTTGACGTCCTTGGTATCTTGAGTAATTGAACACGCCTACAACTCTGTGGAAAAAGATAAATCTACCTAGGAGCATTCGCTCCGTCGTTCGATTTCCTATTTTCCTTTGAGTTGCTTAACGGCTTAGTATCTTGATTTTTGTAGGCAAGGCGTATAATTTCATCAATCCAAAGGGGATTAAAATGACAAAACAAGTGTTTCAAACGACTTTTGCGGGTCGTGAGTTAATTGTAGAGACTGGTCAGGTTGCTAAGCAAGCAAATGGCGCAGTTGTCGTGCGTTACGGTGAGTCAACTGTCTTGACTGCTGCCGTTATGTCTAAGAAAATGGCAACTGGGGATTTCTTCCCTCTTCAAGTCAACTACGAAGAAAAAATGTATGCAGCTGGGAAGTTTCCTGGTGGCTTTATGAAACGTGAAGGACGTCCTTCAACGGATGCGACCTTGACAGCGCGTTTGATTGACCGTCCAATCCGTCCTATGTTTGCGGAAGGTTTCCGTAATGAAGTCCAAGTCATCAATACAGTGCTTTCTTATGATGAAAATGCATCTGCACCAATGGCTGCTATGTTTGGTTCATCTTTGGCACTGTCTATTTCAGATATTCCATTTGACGGACCAATTGCTGGGGTACAAGTGGGATATGTAGATGGCCAAATCATCATCAACCCAAGTCAAGAACAAGCAGAGCAATCTCTTCTTGAATTGACAGTAGCTGGAACCAAGCACGCTATCAACATGGTAGAGTCTGGTGCCAAAGAATTGTCAGAAGAAATCATGTTGGAAGCGCTTCTTAAAGGGCACGAAGCTGTCAAAGAATTGATTGCCTTCCAAGAAGAAATCGTTGCTGCTGTCGGTAAAGAAAAAGCAGAAGTGGAATTGCTTCACGTGGATGCTGAATTGCAAGCTGAAATCATTGCAGCCTACAACAGTGACCTCCAAAAGGCAGTTCAAGTAGAAGAGAAATTGGCCCGTGAAGCTGCGACTCAAGTAGTGAAAGACCAAGTGACTGCCGTTTACGAAGAAAAATATGCGGACCACGAAGAATTTGACCGTATTATGCGTGATGTGGCTGAAATCTTGGAACAAATGGAACACGCAGAAGTGCGACGTTTAATTACAGAAGACAAGGTGCGTCCTGATGGTCGTAAGGTCGATGAAATCCGTCCTTTGGATGCGGTTGTCGACTTCCTTCCTCGTGTACATGGTTCAGGTCTCTTTACTCGTGGGCAAACTCAAGCTCTTTCAGTCTTGACCTTGGCTCCGATGGGAGAAACTCAAATCATTGATGGTTTGGATCCAGAGTACAAGAAACGCTTTATGCACCACTATAACTTCCCTCAATATTCTGTAGGGGAAACAGGTCGTTACGGTGCGCCAGGTCGTCGTGAAATCGGTCACGGTGCCCTTGGTGAGCGTGCTCTTGCTCAAGTCTTGCCAAGCTTGGAAGAATTCCCATACGCTATCCGTCTAGTAGCAGAAGTTTTGGAATCAAACGGTTCTTCATCTCAAGCTTCTATCTGTGCGGGAACTCTTGCCCTTATGGCTGGTGGTGTGCCAATCAAGGCGCCAGTAGCTGGTATTGCTATGGGACTTATCTCAGATGGAAATAACTACACAGTATTGACAGATATCCAAGGTTTGGAAGATCACTTTGGAGATATGGACTTCAAGGTTGCAGGTACTCGTGATGGGATTACAGCCCTTCAAATGGATATCAAGATTCAAGGGATTACTGCAGAAATTTTGACGGAGGCTCTTGCTCAAGCCAAGAAAGCGCGTTTTGAAATCCTTGATGTCATTGAAGCAACCATTCCAGAAGTTCGTCCAGAATTGGCTCCAACTGCTCCGAAAATTGATACGATCAAGATTGATGTGGACAAGATTAAGATTGTCATCGGTAAGGGTGGAGAAACCATCGACAAGATTATCGCTGAAACAGGTGTTAAGATTGATATAGACGAAGAAGGAAATGTGTCTATCTACTCTAGTGACCAAGATGCTATTAACCGTGCCAAAGAAATTATTGCTGGTTTGGTTCGTGAAGCCAAAGTGGATGAAGTTTACCGTGCTAAAGTCGTTCGTATCGAGAAATTTGGTGCCTTTGTTAACCTCTTTGATAAGACAGATGCCCTTGTTCATATCTCTGAGATGGCTTGGACTCGTACCAATCGTGTAGAGGATTTGGTAGAAATCGGGGATGAAGTTGATGTTAAGGTTATCAAAATTGATGAAAAAGGCCGTATCGATGCCTCTATGAAGGCTCTTCTACCTCGTCCGCCAAAACCTGAGCATGATGAAAAAGGTGAAAAGTCTGAGCGCCCTCACCGCCCACGTCATCAAAAGGATTACAAACCTAAGAAAGAATTTACAGAAACACCAAAAGATTCAGAATAAGAAAAGGAGAAATGTATGGGGTGGTGGCGCGAAACCATTGATATTGTAAAAGAAAATGATCCAGCGGCCCGCACCACTTTGGAGGTTTTGCTGACTTATCCAGGTGTCAAGGCCTTGGCGGCCCACCGTCTCTCGCATTTTCTCTGGAAGCACGGCTTCAAACTATTAGCTCGTATGTACAGTCAGTTTTGGCGCTTTTGGACTCAGATTGAGATTCATCCAGGAGCCCAGATTGATTCAGGTGTTTTTATTGACCATGGTTCTGGTCTGGTGATTGGAGAGACAGCGATTGTTGAAAAAGGCGTTCTTCTCTATCACGGAGTGACTCTCGGGGGAACAGGGAAAGACTGTGGCAAACGCCATCCGACTGTACGAAAGGGAGCCCTCATATCAGCCCATGCCCAAGTTATCGGGCCTGTGGAAATTGGTGAAAATGCCAAGGTCGGTGCTGCAGCAGTTGTCGTAGCAGATGTACCTAGTGACGTGACGGTTGTCGGTATTCCGGCTAAGATTGTCCGTCTTCATGGTAAGAAAGATGAGCCTGTCATTCACGAAGTCGAAGAAAAACGAGAGTATTATGTCAATAAACTCGAGCAGGCTAAAGATGCCAGTCATAGATCGTCTGGTTTGTAGAGGATACCTATATGATTCAAGCAAGAAACAAATTAAGCCAAGAGGAGTTATCTGAGGCGAAAAAACTAATTAACTGTTGCCAAAACTATGACGGTACCTATCGTGATCCCTATCTCTCTAACATGCTTAATTTTGACCCAAACATGCCCGCCTTTTTCCTTTATTATGAAAAAGGCGAACTTGTTGGTCTCTTAACTGTTTATGCAGATGATCAAGATGTGGAAGTGACGATACTGGTTCATCCAGATCATCGCCGTCAGGGAATTGCGCGTGCTTTGTTTGCGAGTTTTGAGAAAGAAACAGCTTCTTTCTCTATTTGTTCAGTCACTTTTCAGACAGAGCGTATTTTTCTAGAGCGTCATCCTGATTTTGTCAATAATTGGGGATTGGTCGAGGATGAAGAGACAGAAACCTGGTTAGGTAAGGATAGAAGACCATATCAGTTAGGAAATGTTTCCAATCTTTCCAATTTTGAAGTTTTGTTAGCAGATAGTTCGTTTCAGGAGCAAATTAGTCAGTTAAAATTTCAGGCATTTTCAGAGGAACATGAATCTAGAGAAGTTGTGGATAGATATGTCGCTGAAGCTCTGAAGGATCCAGAAAGTCGCTTATATATTTTGTTAAAAGACGGTCAGGTTATTGGAACTTGCACGGTAGATTTATCGACTAATACGAATTACTTCTACGGTTTAGCAATATCTGAACCTGAACGTGGGAAAGGCTATGGAAGCTACTTAGCAAAATTCCTTGTCAACCAACTGATTGAGCAAAATGATAAGGAGTTCCAAATTGCAGTAGAGGATAGCAATGTAGGTGCCAAACATTTGTATGAAAAAATTGGCTTTGTCAAACAGACTCAGGTGGTTTATCTGAATGAGAAAGGAGCAAGGGATTCCGAAGTGTAGAGAGATTCGGACTGAAATTCAATTGAACTCTTAGTGATGAAACTAACTGTTCTCGGATTTTGGCTTTCCTGACTATTATTTTATGATTAAAATCTACGACACCATGTCTCGTGATTTGCGAGAATTTGTCCCGATTGAGGACGGTAAGGTCAAGATGTATGTTTGTGGGCCAACCGTGTACAACTATATCCACGTGGGGAATGCCCGTTCAACGGTGACTTTTGATACCATTCGTCGCTATTTTGAGTATCGTGGTTATGAGGTTGCCTATATTTCCAATTTTACGGATGTAGATGATAAGATAATCAACCGTGCCAGGGAAGAAGGCATCACGCCTCAGGAAGTTGCGGACAAGTACATCGCTGCCTTTCGTGAGGATGTGACGGCCTTGGGCGTGAAACCTGCGACTCGCCATCCGCGTGTGGTGGAGTTTATGATTGACATCATCCGCTTTGTGGAAGATTTGATTGAAAAAGGCTTTGCCTACGAGAGTCAAGGGGATGTTTACTTCCGTGTGGAAAAATCCCACAACTATGCCAAATTGGCTAATAAAACCTTGGAAGATTTGGAGCTAGGTGCTTCAGGTCGTATCGATGAAGAAACGGCTCGTAAGGAAAATCCTGTAGACTTTGCCCTATGGAAATCTTCCAAACCAGGTGAGATTTCTTGGGATAGTCCTTGGGGACCTGGACGTCCGGGTTGGCATATTGAGTGTTCAGTCATGTCGACAGAGATTTTAGGTGATACCATTGATATCCACGGTGGTGGAGCTGACCTAGAGTTTCCACACCATACCAATGAAATTGCCCAGTCTGAAGCTAAAACAGGCAAGACTTTTGCTAACTACTGGATGCACAATGGCTTTGTCAATATCGACAATGTCAAAATGTCTAAGTCCTTGGGTAACTTCATTACGGTACACGATGCCCTTAAAACTCTTGATGGGCAAGTACTTCGTTTCTTCTTTGCGACCCAGCACTACCGTAAGCCTATCAACTTCACGGAAAAGGCAGTTCGCGATGCCGAGACCAATCTCAAGTATCTGAAGAATACTTATGAGCAACCATTTACAGGAAACGTGGATGCCCAAGAGTTACAAAACTTTAAAGATAAGTTTGTAGCAGCTATGGATGAAGATTTTAATGCTGCCAACGGTATCACAGTTGTCTTTGAAATGGCCAAATGGATCAACTCAGGGAACTATGATGCAAGTGTCAAGCAAGCTCTTGCAGATATGTTAGAAATTTTTGGAATTGTCTTTGTTGAGGAAGCTTTGGATGCAGAGATTGAAGACTTGATTCAAAAACGCCAAGAGGCGCGTGCCAATCGTGACTTTGCGACAGCAGACCAAATCCGTGATCAATTGGCTGCTCAGGGAATTAAGCTCCTTGACACCAAGGATGGAGTGAGGTGGACACGTGATTGATGTCAATATCATTAATGGGATTGCGCTAGCCTTTGAAGGAGATGCGGTTTATTCCATGTATATTCGTCGTCACCTCATCCTCAAAGGCATGACCAAACCCAATAAACTCCATCAAGAAGCGACCAAGTATGTGTCGGCCAAAGCTCAGGCTAGCCTGATTTCCCTCATGTTAGAGGAGCAAGTCCTAACGGAAAGAGAAAAAGAAATCTACAAACGTGGCCGCAATACCAATAGCCACACAAAGGCTAAAAATGCCGATGTGGTGACTTACCGCATGTCCACAGGTTTTGAAGCTGTGATGGGCTATCTCCATATGACTGAAAATTTGGAACGTCTTGAGAGCTTGATTTGGTGGTGCATCCAAAAAGTGGAGGGCTAGGACATGATGACAAAAGAACTACAAGACTGGTTTCCTGAGGCTCAGATTTCAGACCAACCAGTAGAGAAAGAGGGCTATCTCACTCTCCCTTTAGCTTCTCAGCAGTGGATTTTGCTGGAGAAAGCTGGGCTCAGTGAGCGTGAAAAGCAGTTGATTTCCCTTTTGACCCAGCAGGAGCAGGCTCGTTCGCTCAATCCTTGGTATTCCTATCTGATTGAGGGGAAGGGTCAGGCACCGCAAACTTTTAAAAAGATTCAGTTGGTGTATTGCCATCTTTCCTATTTTCAGCAGGAAAATCTGGCTTCTTGGCTAGATATGATGCGGACTCTTTTTCCGAATTGTCAGACGGTGCTTCAGGTCAGAGCTCAGGATTATGTTTTCGTGCTGCAACAAGATAAGTACACCTCTGTACGTTCAATCTTATCTGATACGATTGAAGCGGTTGAGTATGACTTTGGACTTCGTCTCTCTATCATGTTAGGCCAGGTTTGGTCTCAGGCAAGACATCAAGCCCTATCAGACTTGATTAAAGCAGAGAGAGATTTGTTTAAGACTTGGTGGCGTCAGGGTCACCAAGGTGTTCATACTTTTTCACAGCTCTATCTTTGGAGTATGGGAGAAAGGCTCGTGGACTTGAAGCCAATCAAGGAATGTCTACACCAGATGATTTTGGATCAAGATCAGATTCAGGAAATCATTCTCTCCCTTTGGGAAAATAGTGCTGTCCTAACAAAAACAGCCCAGCAACTCTATCTGCACCGCAATTCTCTCCAATACAAAATTGATAAATGGGAAGAATTGACAGGGCTACAGTTGAAGGAATTGACCGACCTGACCCTGTGTTATCAATTGATTTTAGGTTCTTTGTCAACTATAGTTGGTTTGTAAAGAAGTTAATATTTGGAGAAGAGGATTGCATCTTCTCCATTTTTATGTGCAGAGTTATAGTGGATTGATGCTGTCAATCGAAAGTGATGATGTCCCAAAAAAATGGTGAGATTGAGGGCAATTATTTTGCTTTCATCAGGGATTGCATGTTTTGGTTTTCGATTTCTGTTTCCGTGTCTGAAGGCTTTTTTCCTTTCTGTTGATAGGCTAGTAGCAGACGATTGATTTGTCTTTTAGAAAGATTGAGTTCGACACAGGCTCGATTCTTTGTTTTCTTTCCTTGGTCTATAGCTTTTATCACAAGATATTTTTTCGTTTCATTCATATTCAGTTGGATACTTTTCATACGACTATTTTATCAAATGGGACATTTTCACGTTCGATTTACTAAAGACATTCTCACATTCGAATTACAAAACAGAAAAAATAAAATGTTTTTCCTTGCAAAATTCGGGGGGGGGGGTGGTATAATTATCACTAGACTGTATATTCTTCATAGGAGGTACAGTGGGGTAAATAGTCGTAAGTTGCTATTTATATATTAGACTTTCCTGCGAAACAAAATATGGTATAGTAGTTCTATGAATTATGAAGCAAGTAAACAACTAACTGATGCACGATTTAAGCGTCTTGTTGGTGTTCAGCGTACCACTTTTGAAGAGATGTTAGCTGTATTAAAAACAGCTTATCAACTTAAACACGCAAAAGGTGGACGAAAACCTAAACTAAGCCTAGAAGACTTTCTTATGGCGACTTCAATATGTGCGAAAATATCGAACTTATGAACAAATTGCGGCTGATTTTGGTATCCACGAAAGCAACTTACTCCGTCGGAGCCAATGGGTTGAAGTAACTCTTGTTCAAAGTGGTTTTACGATTTCAAGAACTCCTCTCAGTTCTGAGGACACGGTAATGATTGATGCGACGGAAGTAAAAATCAATCGTTCTAAAAAAAGAATTAGCAAATTATTCTGGTAAAAAGAAATGCCACGCTATGAAGGCTCAAGCGATTGTCACAAGTCAAGGGAGAATTGTTTCTTTGGATATCGCTGTGAACTGTTGTCATGATATGAAGTTGTTCAAAATGAGTCGCAGAAATATCGGACAAGCTGGTAAAATCTTGGCTGACAGTGCTTATCAAGGGCTCATGAAGATATATCCTCAAGCACAAACTCCACGTAAATCCAGCAAACTCAAGCCGCTAACAGCTGAAGATAAAGCCTGTAACCATGCGCTATCCAAGGAGAGAAGCAAGGTTGAGAACATCTTTGCCAAAGTAAAAATGTTTAAAATGTTTTCAACAACCTATCGAAATCATCGTAAACGCTTCGGCTTACGAATGAACTCGATTGCTGGCATTATCAACCGTGAACTAGGATTCTAGTTTTGCAGGAAGTCTAGTTTTACAATCTACAAGTTGATTCACTTTCTATTATGTATTATTATGATAGTGGTAAACAAAACAGAGAGGAGTTCTATATGACACCAGAAGAAGTCTATATGACAGAGTGATTGGAAAAGCAAATCACCTGCTTTCAGGGGAAAAGTTTCCAGCATCGCAGACGCTACAAGGTCTTGGAGATTGCTGAGATTGTTTCCGGTTTTTTGATTGCGATTTTTTGTGCCATTCCCATGTCGGGCGATTACTATCGCCTTGTCTCTGTTGTGCTTTCAAGCATGGGGTTGCTTTGTGAGGGATTGCTTGGTATTTATAATAGCAAGGAACACTGGATATCCTATCAGAAGGCAGCGCAACTTTTAGAACGAGAAAAGTTTCTCTACCAGTGTCTGACTGAGAAATAAATACGCAGGTGAAAGCAAGCCTTCTACATTCTTTGTCAAGATCTGTGAAGGGATAATCTCTGACGAAATAATCAAGTGGGAAGGCATCCAGTCTAAAGAAGCGGGTGTGCCTGCGGAAACTCCACTCCAATGCAAGAAAAATCGAGGGGGTAAAAGAAAACCTATAGTCAGGGAAAGAATAGCCTGACTGGAAAGCAGTATGAAAAAATGGAATTTACAGCGTAAAACAACTCAAGGTCCGGTTTGTTTTTTGTGCTTAAAAGACAGGAACTTCCTTGAAACTTGAGTTTGTCTCGGTGCATTTGAAAGAAAACTCAGTTTAGACGGAGACTGTTAAACAAGCTTATGGTCTAACCAGTACGGATGTGGTTGAGTAGCTAGTAGATGGTTTTTTAGAAATGGAAAGAGTGCAGATTTCAATGTTTCAACACCTAAAGGAAGATAACTAGGAGGTGATTAAGGTTAAAACAAAACGGATAAATGGTGATTTATTTTCAGGTCTTATCGCTGATGTCGACGAAGAAATCATGAATAGCGATGACAATCGTTTAGCTATCGATAGGATTGTCATCCAACATAATGGCGGTTTGAGCGATGAAGGAGCACCTGGTATGTATCTACAGGCGTTGGTACCTCTGCTTATTACCAGGCTTGGACTATCCAGAGCATGGTTTTTGCCCTGTAGGAGTCTTTGCCATCATTGATACCCAGGAAGCAGACGGCTACACTTGAGGCTTTCTGAAGTCAGAAAAAAGCTGGCTGGCCTTGGAGTTCACAGAAAGAATTACTTAGAACATAAGGAGAAAAATAATTGTTGAAATTGATACAAAATAAGAAAAAAGGTGGAGAGAAAGCCTTTCGCTACTCTCTCAGAAAATTTAAATTTGGCGCGGCTTCTGTGTTGGTAGGACTCTCCTTTTTAGGCAGTGATATATCTACCGTTTCCGCTCATTTTGAAACGGTAGATAATGTGACCTATCTTGGGGATACACCTAAAGAAGTTGAGAATGCTAAGCAATCAGTACAAGTAAGGACTGAGATATCAAAAAATGGCAAGCATGTAAAATATACAATACTTTTCAATAAAAATTATGAATACTGGGCTAGGCCAGGACTTACTGCTTGGTTACCAACTGGTTTGGACCATCGGACGGTTAGGATTAGAACTTATAATTCTGATGGAAAAACAGGGGGAGGGGGATTGCCGTGGAAATTAGTGCACGATTTGGGAGTGCATGAATTTCCTGGTGCGACAAGAGAATTAGTTTTCAATCCTGATTTTGACCCTAGAAACGAAGGAAAATGGAATGAATTTTGGGAAAAAATAGGAAAGGTTGGTTCAGGTTCCGATATTCCAACTGAGTGGAAAGAAAAAAATCAGTTACTGTTTGGTATCAATTCATGGGAAAATTTTTCTCACAATGCTTACAAGTGGGAAATAGAAGCGGATGTTCAAGATGGGGTAGTGGCTTCACAATTACCTGTCGTAGCTGGAATTGTACAGCCTCGTTCAAGATATCCTCGCTATGTTGCAGTAGGACCTAATGAAACAGTAGATACAGACGGAGACGGTTTCCCTGATAAGGTAGAAAAAGAGAAAGGAACAGATCCAAACGATCCTAAGTCAAATCCAGATACCAAAGACACCGACGGAGACGGTTTCCCTGATAAGGTAGAAAAGGCAGAAGGAACGAATCCAAACGATCCTAAGTCAAATCCAGATACCAAAGACACCGACGGAGACGGTTTCCCTGATAAGGTAGAAAAGGCAGAAGGAACGAATCCAAACGATCCTAAGTCAAA